>CAYNBC010000040.1:0-4203 GCA_964395255.1 uncultured Sphingobacteriales bacterium
AATTGATAATATGCCCAATCCCTTGCCTCCTTCTTCTCAGGGTGAACAAAATCAGTAATCTTATAAAAATATTTTAATTTTTTTAATATTTGCGCTGTTTATATCAGCGAAATATGAATTCCGGAATTATAATTTCTGAAGTCAGAACTAAAAAAGACCTGAAAACTTTTATCTATTTACCCGAAAAAATCCGAAAAAATGATGCTTTCTGGGTTCCACCTTTGTATATGGACGAATGGGAATATCACAATCCCCATAAAAACAAGGCATTCTCCTATTCAGATGTGGAACGCTTTATAGCATGGAAAGATGGCGAACCCGCAGGAAGAATCATGACCATCATAAACCACACCTATAATCAACAAAAAAATGAAAAAACAGGCCGGTTTTGCTGGCTCGAAAGCATTGAGGATTTTGAAGTGGTTGAAAAACTGATTTGCAAAGCAGAAAGCTGGTGTCGTGAAAAAGGCATGGACAAAATGATTGGGCCTTTCGGATTTAGTGATAAAGACCCGGAGGGATTGCTGCTTGAAGGTCACGGAGATTACCCCGTACTGGTTACCAATTATTCACCTCCCTATCTGGTTACTTATATGGAAAAACTGGGTTTTACCAAAGAAACAGACATGCTCGAATACCGGATTGAAATTCCTGAGCATGAGCCTGAACTATATTCAAAGCTGTCACAGAGAACCAACCATTCACCATTCAAACTTATTGAACCTCAATCCAAAAAAGAAGTAAAAAAATATTTAAGAGCTGTTTTTCAGTTAATGAACGAAGCCTATGCCGATATCTTTGGTTATATGCCTGTGGATGACCAGGAAGCTGACGAATTTGGAAAAAGATATTTGCCTATTCTGGATGTGGAATTTATCAAACTTATATTGAACAGCGACAATGAACTGGCTGCTTTTATTGTTGGAATTCCTGACATAAGTAAAGGTTTGATAAAAGCTAAGGGCAGATTATTGCCATTGGGTTTTTATCATATATTTAAAAGCCGGAACACCTCTGATAAACTTGTTTTACTTCTGGGTGCCATAAAACCCCGTTATCAGGGATTAGGTCTGGATGTGATGATGGGTAAAGCCATGATAAAATCAGCTATGAAAAGGAAAATGAAACTTATTGACAGTCATCTGATTCTTGAAGATAACTTGAAAATGAGGGCTGAAGTTGAAAAATTGGGAGGAAAAGTGTACAGAAGATACAGGGTCTTTCAAAAAAGTCTGAATTCTCACAATGTGTAACATTCCTCATCCGTTGTGATAAAATCTTTTACTTTGCAAAAAAAATGAAAGTGAAATCATTATTATCAGGAATCTTTATATTGTTGGTTCTTTCTTCTTTCGCCCAGAATCAACTATCCGGTACAGAAATATGTAATGCAATTCTTCGGATATCATCACCGGTAGTGGATGGGAAACAAAAACAATTAACCCATGGGTTTTTTATTGATAGTCAAATAGTTCTGAGCTGCTATGCACCACTGAAAGATTATCAAGAACTTTATATAGAAACCATTGACGGAAAGCAATCAGCAGCTGCATCTTTAATGTATTATTCAGGAAAAAAAGACATGGCTCTTCTTCATGTCAGTAACCCCATTGCTAACCCCCTGATTCTGGGAGAAATCCCACCTTATGAAAATGACCCTGTTTTTGTGTGCAGGATTGATGAAGGCAATAAAACAGTGAGAGAAAACGGTGTTGTAACAACACTCAAAATGTCCCAGCAAATCGGGCAGGTTTTACTCACGGATATTCCTGTATTCCCCGATGTAGATGGTACGCCCTTATTCAATGAAAAAGGAGAAGTAATTGGCTTGCTTTCCAATACACTTTCAACCCAATATGATTGGAATCTGGCCATAAGCCTGCCGGAAATTGTAAGTTTTCTTTCCAGACCTTCTTCAAAACCAGCACCGAAAAAACCCGAGGTTATTGTCAACTTATCAAAACCAGAAATAGAAAAAATAAAATCCCTGACAGGAAAATACTTTGATACTCTGGTAAACCGTGAAATGCGTCTGAAAGCCATTCAGGACAGCATGATTGATGGCTGGAATATGTTTGTAAGACTCGATGCACTTACCTATTTTATTCCTCTTTTAAAAAGTACTCTTGAAATCCCTGGCTCTTACTACTATCCCTTTGACTCTTTAACTGCTGTTAAAAAACTATACTTTGACGACAATAAATTCAGGATTTTAAACTGGACATTGAAATTTGATAAAATAAGCGGTTCATTCGACCGGCAGTTTTTCCGCTATTACGGAGTTATTCAGACCAACGAAGAAGATACTTCCCGCATAATTCCATTATTCGATGGTAAAAAACATTATGAATTGGGTATGGAAGAAGATACGATTGTAGATAACGAAGCCTGGTATGGATGTCAATATTATGACGGAGGCACCTTCAAAACACGAAAAAAGACTTATTATTTCCTGCTCGGATGGGAAGGCTTTGATTTGATTTCAGACAAAAAGATTATTGAAATATTATGGTTTGATGAGAATGGAATGCCCCGTTTTGGTGCTCCCATTATTAAAGTAGGCAATAAGTTTAAATGCAGGTTGATTTTCCAGTACAACCAGAAATCACTGATGCTGTTAGAATACAGAAGAAAAGACAATAAAATTGTATTCGATCATCTCTCACCCGAGAATCCCCGGCATGAAGGTAAAAAATGGCTTTATGTACCCGATGGCTCCTACGACTATCTGGATATAAAAAGAAAATATCTTATTTATAAAGAACAGTTATTCGGTCATGTAAAAAGACCTAACCGATACGCCAAAGAGTGATTAGTTGCAAAATCCTTTGATTAATTCTTCAGCCTGAGTCATTCCCATTTCAAAAGCCTGATGCCAGTCCAGACACGCCCCTTCGTAATCTTTTATTTTATACCGGCATAAACCCCGGTTGTAATAGGCTTTGGGATTCTTACCAAACAACTCTATCGAACGGTCAAAATCTTTAATAGCTTCTTTGTAAGTTTTTAAAAAATACCAGACACTGGCACGTGTATAATAGTAATTGGGGTCCATCGGATTCAATGAAATAGCCTGGTCAAGATCTTCCAGAGCCTGAGGATAGTTTTTTAGTTTCATGTTGGCAATTCCCCGGTTAAACCAGGCCTCATCATTGGTTCGGTCAATCCGTAAAACATAATCGAAATCGATAATAGCCTTTTGATAATCATCCCTTTCCATGTTCATGTAGGCTCTGTGCATATAGGCATCAATATAACTGGGATTTAAACGGATGGCTTTGTAGTAATCTTCTTCAGCTGATTTGTAATCTCCAATCATAAAATAAGCAAGTCCTCTGTAAAAATATAATTTGGCATTGGTTTGATCGTGGGAAATGGCAATGTTATAATCGGCTATGGCTCCATAATAATCTTTGTTTTGATATTTACCAAATCCGGTAGCCATATACTTTTCTGAAACCGTTTGCCCCTTTATCCGGATGAATAGCGTCAATATTAAAATCGTTATGATATATTTTTTGTTCATTTTTTAACAACCAATACAAAAACGAAACACATTTTCCAATATTGTATTTTTTCCAATATATGGAACACTTTAATTATCACAACACTTTACCGACTTAATCATATCCTCAACGATGGGTTGCCATTTATTTTTTCGGGATGCCGGTGCTTTGAATCTCATGATCAGGTATTTATCGTTTTTCTGCCAGTAGGTCACAACAGAATATAATTTACCGGTATTTTCACAAAAGGTACAGGGTATTTTTCCGTTCAACTGCTTACACTGAAAACCTGGCTGGGACTGATTCTGGAAGCATGAATTTTTAATGCACTGCTCATTCAACCACTCAAATTGCAACATATTTTTCCCATCTTTTGATTTAAATAAAGCAATTCGCTGGCTTTTATCGCAGCATAGGGGCATAGCCGCGAGTGTATCGGTACTTTTTCGCAGCGATTTTTCAACAACAAAACTCAGATTGTCTCCCCTGAAATAATATTTGATGAATTTTTGACACCATACCTGTTCAGGAACAATAAGTGCAATTATCAAAATGGCCAGAATTCGCATTTATCTGTTTTGCCTGCAAATTATATCTGACATGAATGATTTTATACGAACTTTATGCACAATATTCAAAAAAACCTTTGTCCTTTCACGCCTCCACTCTACTGCATTTTAGTCAGCGCACAATCCTT
>CAYNBC010000040.1:4213-12245 GCA_964395255.1 uncultured Sphingobacteriales bacterium
ATTTGTAATTATCTTCATGATAACTACTTATCATATTTCAAGTATATCATAGTTTACACCAGGACAGCCTGCATTGGACCGCGACCACCAATCAGAATTTTCAGCCCTTTGTCCTTTCACGCCTCCACTCTACTGCATTTTAGTCAGCGCACAATCCTTTTAAACCTTTAATTAACTATGAATTATTTTCAGGCTGTTTTTTTATCAAGACAAAAGAAATGAACAGGGAATCCTTTCTCCCTTGCTCAGTCTTTATTTTAACTCAAAAGCCACAAACCATCCACCTCTGAACAAGTCTTTAAAGAAATTCAGCCGGGGCAAAACTTTAATGGAGGGTGTCCATTCAAAGCCAATAATCAATGGTAATGAAGAAATTCTATATTCCAATCCCAGCACCATTTGAGGGCTTATACTGGCTTTGATTCCAGGAATAAAAAGCAGGCCATTGGACTCATGGCTGTTAATTTGTTCATAGCCAAAAGCAGCTCCCCAGCCCAGATAATATCTCAATGACTCGGATTTGCAGGACGGAACTGGATGAAAACTTTCAAGCAAAAAGCCCATCATACGATGGTGAAAAGGCCAGCTTAGCCTTATATCTGTTCTGAGTGTCTGTACAGGTATCCAGCGAAGCATCAACGACTTTTCACGACCGTTCTGAAAACCCAGTTCATAATTTTGCGAATAAACTCTACTGCTCAGGCAGAAAAGTAAAATGAGACCAGCATATTTAACCTTCATAATATTCAGTTAATCAATTTATTTGAATTATTTTTCCACTTCCTGAAATATGAACATTGACTTCGGGTTCGCCTTTGTAATAGATATTCCCTGAACCTGAAATATGAGCATTTAAAAAATCATTGACATGAACCCAGTCATTTCCTGAGCCTGAAACATCGATTTCGGAGCTTTGATGATTAAAGTCCAGACCATAAACATTGCCTGAACCACTTAAATGTATATAACTTTCATTTCCCTGGCCATAAAGATAAATATTTCCTGAACCGGATAGCAACATTTCAACAAATGGAAATTCACCCTGCAATTCGATATTCCCGGAGCCCGATAATCTCGCATACATGTGATTTGCATAGCCTTTCAGGGAAATCTTGCCCGAGCCTGCAAGAATAATCTCCATGTTGTCAGTATTTAAGCTATCCCTGCAAACAATGGAACCCGAACCGTCCAGTTTGATTCGGTCAAGATTATTGACACCTATAAAAATTTTGATGGGATATTTGTTAATCAGGTTATGTTGGTGGGTGCCAATTATCAATACCTGACCCGTATTCAACGTTTCGATGTAGGGTAAAAGATTGCTTTCTGCCCGAATGCAAACAGTATGATATTCAATTGAGTCGGACAAATAAAGAACAACATCAGCCGCCAGATTTACCTCCACTTTTGTAAAATCAGGTACTACCCGCTCTTCTTCACAATAATCACCATTTCCCACGACAGGGAAAAAAGGTGGGTAGATACATGCCTGTAATGCCAGAATCATAAATCCGGCCATTAAAAACACGGTTTTTTTAACAAGCCGTTCCATTTCAAACTATTATTTATTAAAAAACAACTTGAGCTCACCTCCGTTCATATTGATTCTTACATTCCCCGAAGAAGACGAACATGTACCCAGACGACCTGAATATTCGGCAGAAGCACTTTCACGGTCAATAATAAGCTCCTCCAGTTTAATACCGTCAGGATAATAAAAATCCGTTCTGTCTTTTCGTAAAAAGAAATCAAGACAGGCTTCAGGATGCAACGAGCAGGAAACATCCGAATAGGTAGTATTTAATATCATATTTATTAAGTCTCTGGAGCTTGAAAGAACATTCATTTCTCCATATCGTGTCTGAAAATCCAGTTCTTTTTGCAGGTTCATAATATGAATCTTCGACATAACAGATTGTCCTCGACAGATTTTTACATTACCCAGTTTGATTTTATCCCGGGTCGAAGAAATACGTATGTTTTTAGCCCGGTCAATTTCCAGTTCAGACGACCTGGAATCCAATCTTAAAGAGCCACAGCCGTCAAGGTAAACATCTGAATATTCGCATTGCAGATTGCCCTCATCAATGTATTGGCCAAATAATTTGGCAAATTTTAATTCCAGCTGATTCATCCCCGTTAAATCCGATACTTTGACATCCCCATGTGATATCGAAAGCGATACCTGATGAAAATCGGAATAGAGAATAATATCTCCAAATTTGTTTTTGAGAATCAATTTTGAGGATGAGGGTACTTTCAATTGTAATCCAATGCGGATATCGCTGTTTCCTCCGTTCAACAGGTCATTGGCAAATTGAATGATTTCATCAATTATATTATTGTTATCCTCAATCTGAGTAGCAATATTTACTACTTTACCATCATAGTAAATTTTGAATTTAATCGAATTGGAAATTTCCTCAACTTTTTCTCGCGATGAGGCTTTTACGACAACCTGTGCATCAAGTTTTACTGAATCTTTTTCCCAGCTTGTTATTTCAATGTTACCGAATTTATGGGTCACAACAACTTTACCCTCTTCCTGCAGAGGGTAGGTTTTATGTAATTCGCTGTTTTTCTTATACACCTGTGTAAAGCCATGGAATCCCAGAATTGATAAGACGATAAATAACACACTTACTTTCTTAATGATTGTATTCATGGTTAAAGATTTTTATAGTTATTTTCATTACTTTCCAGCTTTTCGTACTGGGCTAAAATATCTTCCAGTATCTCAAGTTTTAACCTGTATGTTTGTATCATCGATTCTAAAATTTCTCTATTGGGAATATTCTCTCCCAGTTCATTTTTTAGCTGGACATAAAACCTGTCCAGTTCATCCATTTCCTGATAAGCATTTTCTTTTAAATCTTTATAGGAATCAGGTATTTTATCTACTTTTTTCAGCATTTGTGTAACTCTGAGTTTATAAAAAGTTTCAGCTTCAATCCATTCTTTCACATCGGGATTGACAGCTTTTCCAACCGGTAAGTTCTCCCTATGGTCAGGAGACCTGACAAGGGAATAAATACCAATGGAAATCAGTGCCACTACAATAACAGCAGCTGCCTGCAACAACCAGAAATTAATCGATTTTAGCCTGATATAACCAGTATTTTTTTCTGGCAGTTTCCTCTCAATCATCCTCCACATATCTTTTCCAGCTCTAAGTGAATCAAATTCTTCCCTGTGTTGTTCGATAAATTCTTCGAGTTTAGTTTTCATCAGTGATTTCTTTTAAATGTTTTAAGAGCTTTTCTCTGGCTCGCATATATTGTGTCCTGGAGGTGGATTCGGAAATTCCTAATATCGATGCAATTTCCTTATGGGTATATCCTTCTAAAGCAAATAAGCTGAATACAATCCGGAAGCCATCCGGAAGTGAAAGCAGTGCCTTTTTAATTTTTTCGACCTGCAACAGGTTTTCTTTCCATGATTCTTCGCTGGTTAAAGGATTTTCGACCATTTCAGGGATAATTTCTTCAGAATCGGAGTAAATGAGCTTTGAGGATTTAAGCAGATTTAAAGCCTTATTTACAACAATTTTCTTCAGCCAAATACCAAACATTTCGCTGTTTCGAAGGGTATGAATCCGGGTAAAAGCTTCAACAAAAGAATCCTGGACTATATCTCTGGCATTTTCTTCATGTTTCAATATGCGGTAAGCTGTATTCAGCATTCGATGAACATATTTTTCATAGAGATGATGCATGCAATCCTTTTTACCCTTCTTTGCCCCCTGCACCCACGCTTTCTCCATATTTGCATAATTCCTCTCCAATGTTCATTCATTCATTCAAAAGACAAATTCAGAATAAAAAAGTTGCAGGAAAGTTCATTTTTTTATTGTAGTTTCGTTATCCATCCATTATTACCACAAAATAATGAATATCAGTCTGAAAAACAAAATCATCAGTTATTTTTCCGGTTATATTGTAGAAAAGGTTTATAGCGAGCTTAACGGGCAACTTTTTGTGTACTACATCAATGGTAAATTCATTTTAAATGCACAAAACACCAATTACTCCTACGGAGAACTGCATACAGGCTTTAAAAAAATGTTCAGGAAGATTCGTATCTGGGAATACCATCCAAAGGAAGTTCTTCTTCTGGGCCTTGGTGCCGGAAGTGTACCTTCGTTATTATTTGAAAAATTTAACATTCCATGTATGATGGATGCCGTAGAATTCGACCCCGTTATTGTTTCTCTGGCCAAAAAATATTTTCAAATAAATAGATTTAAAAACCTTAAAATTTACAGGGAAGATGCAAACGACTTTATAAAAAAATGCAAAAAGCAGTACGATGTAATCGTGGTGGATTTATATCTGGATAATAAAGTTCCCCAAAAGTTTGAATCGTCTAAGTTTTTAAGTTTGCTTAAAAAAAGAATTTCTGCTCAAGGTCTTGTTATTTTCAATAAAGATTTAAACGACCCCGAAATGAATGAAAGTTATCCCCTGCTGAAGGAAAAATTTTTACAGAATTTTCCCGGTGCCAGAGAGGTACGAGTCGTTAAAAATCATTTGTTTTTAATCAGTGGATTAAAGAAAAAAAGTTAAACCAACTGCATCCTGTCAGTTTGTTAAATATTTTCATTATTTTCGTTAAATAATCATCTTTGAAGGATAAAAATATTAAAGAAATGAGTACAATTAGTGAAATAATACCAAGACAGATTCTTGATTCACGGGGAAATCCCACCATAGAAGTAGATGTAATAACTGAAAATGGAGTTGTTGGGAGAGCTGCAGTTCCATCCGGTGCTTCCACCGGAGAACATGAAGCTGTGGAATTGAGAGACGGTGATAAAAGTATGTTCGGAGGAAAAAGTGTTTTTAATGTTATTGATAAGATTGAAGAGGTTGTTTTACCCGAGCTTGAAGGATTAAGTGTTTTTGAACAAAAAATGATTGACCAGATTTTGATAGATCTGGACGGCACCGAAAACAAATCCAATCTGGGTGCCAATGGAATTCTTGCCATATCGCTTGCGGTAGCCCGCGCTGCTGCCGAAGAAGCAGGACTTCCCCTGTACCGTTATCTGGGTGGTGTAGGCGCTTATACACTCCCTGTTCCTATGATGAATATCCTGAACGGTGGTAAACATGCCGACAACAAAGTGGATTTTCAGGAATTTATGATTATGCCCCTGGGAGCAGAAACCTTTACGGAAGCCATCGTTATGGCCAATGCCGTGTTTTTTAGCCTGAAAAATCATCTTAAAGAAAAAGGCTACGCAACCAATGTGGGTGATGAAGGGGGGTTTGCTCCCGACCTGAAAAGCAATGAAGAAGCTATTGAAACCGTTATCAAGGCTATTGAACTGGCTGGCTATACCCCGGGCAAAGACATTTATATTGCCCTAGACCCTGCCACTTCCGAAATGTACGACCCCGAAAAGAAAATTTACCGTTTTTATAAATCGACTCAGGAAGAAGTGGATACAGATTTTATGATTGACTTCTGGAAAAAATGGGTGGATAAATATCCCATTATCTCCCTGGAAGACGGCCTGGCTGAAGATGATTGGGATGGCTGGGTTAAGCTACATAAAACACTGGGTGATAAAATTCAACTTGTAGGTGATGATTTGTTTGTTACCAATGTCAAACGCTTGAAGAAAGGCATTGAACTTAATGCAGCCAATTCCATTCTTATAAAACTCAATCAAATTGGGACGCTCAGTGAAACCATAGAAACCATTCACACGGCTTATCGAAATAACTATACCTGCGTGGTTAGCCACCGCTCTGGTGAAACCGAAGATACTTTTATCGCAGACTTTGCAGTAGCTATGAATACCGGCCAGATTAAAACCGGCTCCATGTCACGAACCGATAGAATAGCCAAATACAATCAGCTCTTGAGAATTGAAGAAGAATTGAGCCTGGATGCCTATTATCCCGGTCATGACTTTCCTTTTGTGAAAAAATAGGATATATTCCCGTAGCAGCTTTTTATATTTTTGCTTTCAGAGTGATTATGTTATGCCCGGGATTCTAAAAAACAAATATTTTATTGTAACCATTGTGTTTGTAGTATGGGTGGGATTTCTCGACCCTAACAACTTTATTCAGACCCTTCGCCTTCGGCAGGAAATTAAAGAACTCAAAGCCAATAAACTTTACTACCTCAGGGAAATTGAAAAAACAAAACGCCTGAAAGAGGAGCTTGTTACCAACAAAGAATTGATTGAAAAATTTGCAAGGGAAAATTATTATTTCACCAGGCCGGGAGAAGAACTTTATCTTATTGATGAAAAGGATTACGAAGAAGAACTGGAACCTGATAGTTTGTTAATCAACCAACCCTACTAAAATCAGGTTTTCTTATCAAACATGGTCTGGTAACTTTCCAGCCAGGTAAAAATGTATTTACCCAATACATCGAATTCAATATTTACCCTTGTTCCCGGTTTTATGAATTGAAAATTTGTCACTTTGTAAGTATAAGGAATTATGGCTACTGTAAATTCCCCTTCGTTGTTATTGACATCAAACGCTGTGAGGCTGACTCCATTTACACAAACGGAACCTTTTTCCACGATTAAAAAATTCTTACCGGGAGAATATTTAAACCTGTAATACCAGCTACCATCCGCTTCCTTTTTATCCACACATACAGCTGTTGTATCGACATGCCCCTGAACAATGTGCCCGTCCAATCTTCCATTAACCATTAAACTTCTTTCCAGATTTACCGAATCACCTATTTTCAAATCACCCAGGTTGGTTTTGTTCAGCGTTTCTTCTACAGCTGTAATTTGATAGCAGTCATCCCATATTTTTTCTATGGTCAAACAAACTCCATTATGAGAAATGCTCTGATCCACATGCAATTCTGCCAGAATATCGGTTTTTATCTGTATAACCAGATTTGTACCTTGCTTTTCAAGGGACTTTACTTTTCCCATGGTTTCTACAATCCCGCTAAACATATTATCAATTTTATTTTCTTAATAAAGTAATTGTTCCTTTAAACACTTTGCTTACCAGACCATTCAGGTAAATCTGGTAGACCTTGCAAATATAATAATAGGTTCCCTCGGAGCAAGCCTTACCTTCTTCCATTTCTGTACCATCCCAGTTAATCATAGGGTCCTGGGTGTGATAAATAAGCTGTCCCCAACGGTTAAAAATATACATATCCACTTTTTGAATATGCTGATAACCATCAATGGGAACAAATAAATCATTGACACCGTCCTGATTGGGTGTAAATACATTGGGAAGTTCATATTTGGGGCAGTTATCAACGCAAACTTTATTGCTAATAGGGCTTTCATTTTCGTAGGAATCAACGGCAGTTATGTAATAACAACCTGCCAGACTGTATTCCAGTTCAGACCTCTCATCGGTATAATGATATATATGCCGGGGTCGGATTTTTTTAATCAGTTTGTAATTTTCTGTTAATAATTCACTGTAATACAAGTTATAACCCACAATATCCCGGGCACACGAAGAATCAATATAAAACCAGTCTAATTGATTACGGTCAAACTCACATTCAGCTCTGGCATTCAACACGGGAGGGCAAGGTAGTATGGTATCTACAGGATGTTCACAAACTTCCTGGCTGTAATTCAGAATTGGATAAACAAATCCTCCTGATGAAAAATATCCGAAAGACATAATTTTATAACAGTATTCAACTCCATTCACCAAACCTGTGTCCGTAAAATATTTGTTGTAAGTAAAACCTATGGAATCAAATATTGTTGAATTACTTCTCTTCCTGTAAATAACATAGTGATCATTAAACCAGGGTACATTTTCATTCCATTTTAAGTGCAGTGAACGATGCGAAGGAGTAATACTGAGAAATATGGATGAGGCACTTTGTGTTGTGCCGATATAAAATTCAGTATCTTTTTCTGTGGAATAAAATTCAATCTGGTAGGAATAAGGTGTTGAAACTGTGTTTAGTTGACTATCCAGATAAATGGAATCTTTCAACTGGTAGAATGTGGGAGCATAATATGTTTTAATTAATTTTTTATTACCACTTTGATAGCCTTTGCTTC
>CAYNBC010000041.1:0-12110 GCA_964395255.1 uncultured Sphingobacteriales bacterium
GTGGAAATCAGACCTCTTAATGGCGCTTTTATGATGGATAACAAATGGAATTTGAACAAAAATTATTCTTTTATCTGGATGCCTGAATTATCGTTCAATCCTAATGATAATACCCTTATCAAGCTGGGCTTGAGAATCATTGAAGGTAAAGGTAACTTGCCATTCGCACTGATGAAAAGTAAAGATGAATTTTACTTTTCATTAAACTATAGTTTCTAATTTTCCGTCTTCAAATTTGGTTAACTTTGTAAAAAAAATCCCATGAAAACTGGAATTTTCTTTATAAGTGTTATATTTTTTATTGTCACATTTAAAGCATCAGGGCAGTCATGGATTGATGCTCTGATGGGACGAACCGATAAAAATTTTTATGAAATACAAAAGGAATTCAATGAATTTGCCGCAAAAGTAAACCTGGATACGGTTAGTGGCTGGAAGCAATATAAACGGTGGGAATGGTTTATGGAACCCCGTGTTTACCCCACAGGCCAATTACCCAATCCCATGGCTACTTACAATGCCATGAATGATTATTACAGGTTAAAAGGCTATGACAGAAGAAGCGCCAACAGGCGTTCTTCCGGAAACTGGCATATATTGGGCCCAGTCACACAACCGGGTAAAGGAATTGGCCGCATCAATTTTGTTACTTTCCATCCCACAGAACCCAATACTCTATTTGTGGGTGCTCCCAGTGGCGGATTATGGAAAAGCGAAGATGGGGGAAGTACATGGGTGAGCATGATTGACAACCTGGAAGTAATTGGATGTTCAGACCTTGTTATCAATCCTCTCAATCCTATGACTATGTATCTTGCCTCTTCAGATGGAGATGCATCCGATACTTACAGCCTTGGGGTTTTGAAATCAACCAACGGTGGCAAAACATGGAATACCACAGGTCTCAACTGGCAAGTAACCCAATTCAGGAAAATCAGGAAAATTTTAATGCACCCCAATGATACTTCGATTCTTTTTGCAGCTACTTCTGTGGGCATTTACAAAACCACCGATGCCGGACAAACATGGCAGTTCAAGCAAACTGGTACTTTTACTGATATTGAATTCAAACCCGGCAACCCCAATGTTATTTATGCCGCACGCTATGGATATAGTGGTGCTGCCGGCTTTTACCGTTCCACAGACGGTGGTAATACTTTTCAAAATATCACCAATGGTATTTCTGTTTCTTCTTCCATTCGATTTGAAATTGCCGTAACCCCGGCTGATACAAACATTGTTTATGTAGTGGTTGCCAAACAATCGAATTATAGCCTGGCAGGTGTGTTCCGTTCTAACGATGGAGGTTCTTCTTTTACCAAAGTTAAAGATGATAGCGCCCCCAATTTGCTTGGCAGGTCTTCATCAGGCTCAGACCTTAGTGTAGGACAGGGCTGGTATGACCTGGATATTATAGCATCTCCTGCCAATAAAGATGAAGTTTATGTAGGAGGCATCAATATCTGGAAATCAACTGACGGTGGCAAAAACTGGACACTGAACGCACACTGGACCGGAAGTGGTGCTCCTTATGTTCATGCTGATATTCATGCCATGGAATTTTTTGACTCCACCGGCAAAATCATCTATATTGGATGTGACGGAGGCTTATACCGCTCCACAGACGGAGGCAAAAGCTATGTCGCTCTGAACTCAGGTCTTGCTATTTCCCAGATTTACAGGATTGGCATATCAGCAACCGACCCAGACCTTTATCTGATAGGTTTACAGGATAATGGAACCAAAAGATACAAAAACAGTCAGTGGGACGATGTAAATGGTGGAGATGGATTTGAATGTATTGTTGATTATTCCGACAAATCTGTTATGTATGCTTCAACTCAATATGGCAGAATTTACAGAAGTCTTAACGGTGGCGCCAGCTTCAAAAGGATTTCCAGTGGGATTCCCGAATCGGGAGGATGGTTGACTCCTTATGTCATGGACCCTGTTGACCATAAAACGCTGTATGCAGGTTATACCAACATCTATAAAACTACTAACCAGGGAAACACCTGGACATCATTAACTTCCTTTTCGGGGTCCAATAAATTTGATGCTATCGCTGTAGCACCATCCAATAATCAGGTAATTTATGCAGCTGTCAATAATACCTTATACAAGACAACTGATGGCGGACAAAACTGGTCAGATATTACAAAAGGTTTACCCAATTTATACATTACTTATATCGCTGTTCACCCGGATTATCCTGAAAGGTTATGGGTTACTTTATCAGGTTACAACGATGGACACAAAGTTTACCTCTCTCCTGATGGCGGGCTGACCTGGATTAATTATTCAGGCTCATTGCCCAATCTACCGGCTAATTGTATTGTTTATCAGAAAGGTTCAGACAATGGGCTTTATGTGGGTATGGATGTAGGAGTTTACTATCGTGACAGCACCTTAACCGATTGGATTCCTTTTAACAATGGTTTACCCAATGTGATTGTTAATGAACTGGAAATTTACTACGCTTCTGACCCTGCTCAATCACGGATTAGGGCAGCTACTTACGGTAGAGGTTCATGGGAGTCAGAATTGTATTTTCCACCCAACACACCTCCCGTGGCTCAATTTTCAGCAAGGGACACGCTCATCTGTCTGGGTTATTCAAACCGATTCACGAATCTTTCTACCAATGCAGATTCCTTTTACTGGTATTTTGAAGGCGGATATCCCACTATTTCATATGACAGAAATCCTATTGTAAGATATGATTCGGCCGGCACTTTTGATGTTTTGTTTATAGCTTTCAATGATTACGGAAAGGACAGTATTTATCGAACAGATTACATTCATGTAGACCCTGTGCAGGATTGTGAATATATTATGTCAGCCTCAAATCCCGGTGAAATATTTACTTCCTGTCAGGGATTATTGCTCGACCCCGGAGGAGAAAATAATTATCCTGATAATGTTACAACATATATCACCATAGCACCACCTGACGCTGAAAGTATCATTTTGATTTTTGAAGATTTTGACCTTGAAAACAAAGCCGATTCCATCATGATTTTTGAAGGATACGGAATCAAAGGAAAACATCTTGGTACTTATACAGGCAATATACCTCCCCAACACGGAGTGATTATCAGCCATTCATCTGCTATAACGGTATACTTTTTAAGTGATGCTGCCGTCAACCGGCCAGGGTTTAAAATTCGCTGGAAATGTTTACGCCAGGGCTCACCTCCTGTTGCTCATTTTTATACTGAAAACCGATATAGTTGCGATGGAAAAATCTACTTTCATCTTACCGATTTGATGAACATTGACAGGCTAACCTGGTACTTTGGAGATGGTAATACTTCCAGCGATAAAAACCCGGTTCATGAGTATAATGAAAATGGACAGTATTCTGTAAAACTGGTCGTGGAAAACCAATATGGTTCTGACTCTTTCGTAGTCGATAATATTGTTATTGACAAACCCGAAGACCCGCAAATTTTACCCGGCTCAGTCTGTCAGAGCGGCAAAGCACAATTTATCGGACTGAATGGTGGTAACTTTAAATGGTATGATTCGCCTGGTTCTACTACACCCCTGGCGGAGGGAGACACTTTTGTTACACCCCATTTAACCCAATCAACCACATATTATGTAGAAAGATTTGAAAACGGACCTTCTCAATTTACAGGAATTCTTTCCGGTGCCGGTGACGGAGCTTACAGTTCTTCACCCAACGGATTGGTATTCGATGTTTATAAAGACCTTACACTGGTTTCTGTTAAAGTATATACTCTTGGAGCAGGTCCCAGGGAATTTCATCTAATCAATAAAAATGGTGATACATTACAATCTGTCAAAAAGAACCTGATTAATGGTGAGCAAACCGTAAAATTAAACTTTGAAATTGCTCCCGGAACCGACTACCAGCTTGCTACAGGTAATGTTTCCACCATGTGGCGGACGCGTTCTGGAATACATTTTCCGTATGAAATTCCTGGCTTGATTTCCATTAAAAGAAGTATAACTGGGGATGATTATTCATTCTTTTACAAATGGGAAGTACAGGAAAAGAATGTTTGTAAAAGTAATCGCATAGCCGTAACAGCAGGCGTTTTCAATCAAGCTCCTGCAGCTGATTTCTCTTATATAGACTCCGGTTTATATGTTTGGTTTTTTGACAATTCACAAAACCCATTCTTATATTTCTGGGATTTTGGTGATAATCAAACTTCTTCAGAAACCAATCCCGTTCACATGTATATGCAGGATGGAACTTACACTGTAAAACTTGTTGTTGAAAATGGCTGTGGTAAAGATTCTACCATTAAATCAGTAAAAGTTGTTAACGCTATTTTTGAAAAAGAAAACCTGCCTTATTTCCTGGTTTATCCCAACCCGGCTTCACGCGAACTATCTGTAAACACCAATGCTGTTATAAATGAAATATCTGTTTTGAATGCACAGGGCAAAGCAGTAAAAAATGTATACCCGAAACAAACTCCATTTAAAATAAAAATGGATGTACCATCAGGTTTATATTTAATTCGTTTTGTAACATCTCGGGGTACTTTTTATAAGAAAGTGATTATCAGAAAATAAAAATTGCATGAAAATTATTTCCTACAATGTAAATGGGATTCGTGCAGCCATTAAAAAAGGGCTCATGGAATGGATAGACGAAGAAAAAGCAGATATCGTCTGCCTCCAGGAAATAAAAGCTACACCGGAACAGTTTGACACCTCAGCATTTGAAAAAGCAGGTTATTACTGTATCTGGTATCCAGCGGAAAAAAAAGGTTACTCGGGAGTAGCACTCTTATCTCAAAAAAAACCCGAAAAAATATTTCTGGGAACAGGGGTGGATGAATTTGACCGCGAAGGCCGGGTCATTCGAGCTGATTTTAACGGATTTACTCAAATCTCTGTTTATGTTCCTTCCGGGTCAATGGGTGACCATCGTCAGGATGTAAAAATGAGATTTCTTGAGCATTTTTACCATTACATTCAAGAATTGATGAAAGAGAGGCCCTACCTCATCATCAGTGGTGATTTCAATATCTGTCATCAGGCCATAGATATTCATGATCCTGTTCGAAATGCCAATGTTTCGGGTTTTTTACCCGAAGAAAGAGAATGGTTTACCGATTTTTTGAACCTTGGATTAACCGATAGTTTCAGGTATAAAAATCCCGATAAAATAAAATATTCATGGTGGTCATTTCGTGCAAGAGCACGGGAAAAAAATCTGGGCTGGCGAATTGATTACCACATTGTTACAAATCCGCTTCAGCAAAAAATTATGGAATCTGACGCACTTAACGATATTTACCATTCCGACCATTGCCCTATTCTCCTAAATATCAACATGAATTAGCCAATCTGCCACTTCAGTATTTATATTTACAGGATAAGACAAAACGAGTGAATTTCTTAGCAAGAAAAGTATTTGATGAATATTTAAGGAGTTGATAATGTTTGTTTTTTATTTATCAAATCTCTTTATCTAACTAAAAACCGGACATAAAAAAAGCCGGAAATATCCGGCTTTATCTGTGATCCCTCTGGGATTCGAACCCAGGACCCTCGGCTTAAAAGGCCGATGCTCTACCGGCTGAGCTAAGAGATCAACCTTGTTTTGGAGGTGCAAAGGTAACAATATAATTTAATAAACCAAGAAAAATATTTTAATTTGCTTTTAACTGTTATGGTATACTGATTTTCACTTCTTGCTTTTTATAGGTAATATGTAAAACAAGTTAAACCTTTTAGAATGATTTTTTTATTTTCGTTAAACAAAGCGGATTTTCGATAAGTGAATCAATCTCATGAAATATAAGTTATTTGTTTTTACATTATTGATTTTCGTGGTGTTTAGCGGATATGCCACCACTATTACAGTTAGTTCGTCTTCCGATAGTGGGGCTGGAACTTTACGGAATGCCATATCGGTTGCTAATAATGGTGATGTTATCATATTTTCCTCTTCATTACAGGGGGATAGTATTGTACTTACTTCAGGGCCCATACGAATTCAAAAAAATATTACCATAACCGGTCCCGGAGCTGACAAACTGATTATTTCAGGAAATGGGAGTAGTCGTATTTTCCAGATTGATACCGG
Organism: uncultured Sphingobacteriales bacterium; assembly: GCA_964395255.1. Taxonomy (GTDB): domain Bacteria; phylum Bacteroidota; class Bacteroidia; order CAILMK01; family JAAYUY01; genus CAYNBC01. The sequence continues at coordinate 6,077 of CAYNBC010000041.1, forward strand.
AATAACCGTAACTATTCAAAAAATTCAATTAAGAAATGGAAAAGCAGGTAGCACAAGCCAGGTAAAAGACGGAGGTGCCATTTTAAATTATGGTAATCTCTTGCTTCAGGAATGTGTAATCAGTTACAGTTATGCAAAAATGTTTGGTGGAGGAATTTTCAATAATGGAAATTTAACCATTAACCGTTGTTCTATTTATGAAAATCATGCGGACAGTTCCGGTGGTGCTATTGCTAATTTTAATGGATGGGTAAGCATAACCAATTCCACGATATCTTCCAATTATGCTTACAAGCAGGGAGGCGGAATCTTTACCAAAACCATTCAAACGCAGCCTGTACCTGAAGTGCATCTTGAATTCTGCACAATAGCCAGAAATAAAGCAGGCCAGGAAGGGGGCGGCATGGCCAATGTTTTTAAAATTTACACCGATTCAACCCGGGTTTTTCTACAGAGTTCTATTGTAGCATTAAACATAGCCGGAAATTATGGTGTGGATATTTTAAGAGGCTTATCAAGCCGGTGTAGTGTACGCTCTCATGGCTTTAACCTGATAGGAAATTTCGACAGTTCGGGTATCATTGCCACAACAGGTGATATCATGGGAAGAACAGGTAGTGAAATTGACCCTGTTCTGGAAGATTTAAACTTATCCGCCACACTTCCTTACCATGCACTGGGTTGTGGCAGTCCCTGTCTCGATTCCGGTGATCCTTTCAGTTCCCTGAATGAAGACCAGCTGGGACAGAGCAGACCCTTTTACGGAAGAAACGACATTGGCGCTTTTGAAAGCCAGGTAGACCTTTACATTCCGCTGGTTTATCTCGGGAAAGATATTGATACATGTGCCGGAAGTCAGCTTTCATGGGATGCTTCCAGTCCGGGCAATACCGTTAACTGGTTTGTAAATTCCAGTTTAAAGAGTTCCAATTCTCAAACATTTACCTATTATTCCGGTATCATGGATACAGTAGTTTGTGAAGTCATAAGCCCTGCAGGATGTCGTGGTTATGATACAGTGATGGTGCAATTGTTTGACAATATTAAGCCTGTATTTGTTTCATGTCCGGGAGACATGATTGTTCCCTCATTTCCCGACCAGTGTAAAGCTGTAGCTTCATGGACTCCACCCGTTGCCACTGATAATTGCAGCATTGACACAATCATCAGTAATTACAAGCCGGGAGATACTTTTGAAACCGGAAGTACATGGGTCATTTACAAAGCTTATGACCTGAAAGGTAATTTTGATAGTTGTGCCTTTAAAGTAACCATCAAAGACACCATGAAACCTATCATTCGCTGCAGTAAAAATATTGTGGCTGTCATCGATTCAGGATGTACAAAACAAATCTCCTATTCTTACCCGTTGTTCAGTGACAATTGTAAAGGAGCTACTTTACAACTTGTTCAGGGTCAGGATTCGGGCACTTATTTTTCAGCCGGAAACCATTATATCATTTTTAAAGCCATAGACCCTTATGGTAATTCAGATACATGTGGTTTTCTTATTCGCGTGAAAGATACCATGCGACCTGTGTTAACTGGCCCATCAGACACTATCGTTCAAAATGATCCCGGTGATTGTGGTGCTGTCGTAAATTATTCTTTTCCCTCTGTTACGGACAACTGTCCTGGTGCACAAGTAAAACTTGTCCAGGGATTGCCCTCTGGTAGCTTTTTCCCGGTAGGAGAAACACTTTTGAAATTTGCTGCTGTTGATGAAATGAACAATACTGATACATTTTCATACACTGTCAGGGTTCAGGATAATGAACCTCCAGTTATTCAATGTCCTCAGGATATTTCATCCTGTGAAACCAGAGTAATTTTTCAAACTCCCCAGGTCAAAGACAATTGCTCTGTTATATCTTTTGAAAAAATTAAAGGACCGGATTCAGGTACAGATTTTACTTATGGAGAAACAGAAATAGTATATGCAGCCCGTGACTCTGCCGGAAATACTGACACCTGCCGTTTCATGGTTCATGTTTATCACAAACCCGAAATTGTTCTGGTTTCTGATACAACTATTTATTATGGCGACATATTTACATTGAGCCCCATAGTACGGTTTGCAACAGAATATGAATGGACACCCGATACCTGGCTGGACAACCCGCTGGCCAAAAACCCGCAGGCAAGTCCTGAACAGGATATTCTTTATGTTCTAACAGCACGCAACGATGCCGGTTGCATTTCCATTGACAGCATTTTCATCCATGTCATCTTTGAGTTTATCATCCCTTCGGCCTTCACGCCCGATGGTGACCATGTTAATGATGTGTGGGAAATAAAAGGATTAAAAAAATTTCCAGATGCAGAACTTTTTATTTACGACCGCTGGGGCAGACTTTTGTTCCACAGTACCGGTTATGAAGAAAAATGGGATGGTACTTACAACGGAGAAGCACTACCCATTGACTCCTATTACTACATTCTCGAACTTCATGATGGAAGTAAACCATATAAAGGAACGGTAACGATAATTAGATAAAAGCTTATGAATAAAAAACTAACCTTATTTTTATTGTTGTTGGGTTATTTGCTTTCTGCCCGTGGGCAGCAACTGACCCAATTCAATTATTTTGTCTACAAACCTGTCCTTTTTAACCCTGCAGCTGCAGGATTGAATACCGAAAATGAAATATGGATAAACCTGCGACAACAATGGCTGGGTTTTAAAGACGCTCCTCAAAGTTTATATCTTTATGCTCAGTTCAATGCCAACCGCAAACCACCTGTTTCGTTTAAAAAATATTCTTTACGCATCTCTGACCCATCATATTACGCGAGGTTGCAACCTGAACCATCCCATCCGGTTTCGCTTTATGCGGGTGGCTTTATCTATTACGACAAACATGGTTTTTTGTCCAATACAACAGCCATGCTTTCTTTCACAGGCCGAATGAAGCTGGGTGAGGATAAAGAAAATAACCTTTCCCTGGGCGTACAATTCGGGATTAACAATTTCAATTATGATTTAAATTCCCTTCATGTCCTCGTTCCGGAACCAGACTTTACCTATCAAAGATTTATTCAATACAATGAATCTACACTCTATCTGGACATGAATGCAGGCTTATGGTTCGAAACCCCGGACTACTATGTGGGAATTTCAACACTAAGGCTTCTGGGAAACTCTTTTCCTGTCGGTGGGCAATCTGCTGTTTATGAATTAAGTCCTCATTATTACCTTTTAGCTGGTTACAGAATCTTTAAAGATATGGATGACTGGAAAATCTATCCCGGAATTATAGCAGGATATTCCTCAACCGGCTTAATCAAATCAATTTATTTAAAAACGGTTTATGATGAAAAATACTTCGGTATTTTAACGGGTAATGAAAATTATGCTGGACTTGTTCTGGGTATGCATTATAAAAAAATGATTCTGGGTTATGGTTTTGAAAGCAATCTGACAGGCATTGCCGGTTACCAGTATGGAAGTCATGAGTTAATCTGGGGTATGATTTTTTAATATTTGTCAAACATGAAAGGAATTTTATTATTTCTCATTGCCATCTTTTTATTCAATGATTGTGAGGCACAACTGATACGATATGTATTTCAGGAACCTGTAAAGTTGAATTCTTCCATCAACAGTGAAGCTGAAGAATCTCAGCCTGTTGTTTCAAGTGACGGAAGCTTGCTTTATTTTGTACGAACATTTTCACCTGAAAATACAGGTGGAACCAGAGGAGGTCAGGATATCTGGTTTGTAAAAGGTGAGAATGGAATGTTCAACGGTGCCCCCGAGCCTTTTAAAGTTTTAAACAATATTTCCAACAATGCCGTTGTAGGCGTATCCAGTGATGATTCCACCATCTATTTGCTGAATATTTATAAAAACAATGGAAAATCGTCTCCTGGAATATCCTATGTTCGGTATAAAAATGGAACATTGAGTGAGCCAGAACCTATGAAAATCCCGGGATTTTATCCTGAAAGTGATTTTTACGGTTTCTGGATGAACCCTGAAGGTGATACTCTTTTGATATCCATGGAAGGAGCTGACAGCAAAGGCAAGGAAGACCTTTATGTATGCTTCAGGGACGGCAAAGGGCAATGGTCAAAACCTCTAAATCTGGGAAGTGTCATCAATTCTGCAGGGTACGAAATATCACCCTTTCTGGATGCTGACGGTAAAAGACTTTTCTTTGCAAGCAACGGAAAAGGTGGATGGGGTGATGCTGACATCTTTATGTCTGTCCGTCAGGATGATAGCTGGACCAATTGGTCTTATCCTTTGAATCTTGGTAAACCTTTAAACTCAAAGGGTTTTGATGCTTATCTTTATCTTTATAAAAACAAAGCTTATTTTTCATCCAACCGTGAAGGAGGTCTGGCAGACCTTTACATGTGCGACTTTCAACGTCTGAAACCAGGTGAAAAGGTAAAAAAAGAGCCTCCTTCTCCCGTTACTATTTATTTTAAATTCAACGATTACATGCTTTATGACGAACAGAAAAAAGAACTTGACAGGGTTGTTCAAATCATGAAAAAAGACAGGGATTTGAAAGCCGTTGTTTCAGGTTATACCTGTGATATTGGCGATAATCAAACCAATGAAAAGCTTTCCGCCCTGAGGGCTGAGTCCGTATTAACCTATTTTGTAATTAATGGGATTTATGAAAGCCGTATTGAAGTCAAGCATTACGGAGAATCGCAGGCACAACAATTTAACCGGACTGAACAGGACCGTGCCCTTGACCGGAGAGTGGATATTCGCTTTTACTACCCCGAATAAATGGAATCAATTCGGTCATTCCCGCTGAAACAACAGCCATCCAGAAAGGAATTAACGGAAAATGAAAGCGTGATTCTCCAAAAAAAATCAGACTGATAAAAATAAAATACAAACTCAATCCGCCCGACAATAATTGAAGTATGGTATATTTTTTATGCACGAAAAGATAAATAAAACAGATAACTAAGGCAATCACCAAAAGAACAAAATATCCATTGCACAAAAAACGAATCTTATGAATTAGATGATATTTATTTTCATCAATTCCGACCATATTCCAGCTAATCCCATCCATACCCGGCCAGAAGAAATAATAGATTTTGCGAGGCCAGAGGGAAATGGCTTTCAAAGGGTGATTTATGATAAATTCTATAGCTTTGCTTTTACAAACCCGGTTGTAAGTTATCTCGTCTGTCCGGTAAGGTAGCTGTTTCCAGTAGGATTCCTCCAGATAATAATTTCCTCTGGCAAAGGGGTTGTTTCCAATCAGCAAGTCATAACCTGAAACTGTTGTAAAAACAGCTTTTCCCATAACAAAATAATTTCTAACCATCCATGGTGCAACGAGCATCAGAGCCAGCAAGTAAACAAACAGATGAGAAAGCAGGTATTTTTTTACCCGGTTTCGATTAAATTTCCAGAATAATAATAACATCAGAGCCGGAATAAATATAGCCTGGGGTTTTACATAGACTGTCAGCGCCAGAAAAAGGGACAAAAACATCCATCTCCTGGTTTGAATTTTCTCCGAAAAATAAAATGTGTTCAGCCATACAAAAACCAGAATAAGCATCAGCATACTAAAAAAGGACTCATTGTAAATCAAATTAGTATAGGCAATATAATTGGGATAAATCACCATCAACCATAAAGTTATTATGGCCACTTTCCGGCTACCGGTTAGTTTGTTTACCATTTGAAACAAAATCCAGAAAGAAATCAATTGAAAAAGTATGTTGGCAAAACGGGCAACAGCCAGAGAATCTCCTGCCAGAAAAAACATGATAGCAAGAATAAATGAATATCCCGGAGGATAAAAAGCTGTTGGAATACCATTTTTTTCAAACGAAAAATGTTCAGTCAAACTTCTGGCACTTTCGAGATAAAATGTAGCATCACTGACCGGTTCTGGATTTATCCAGAGCATCCAGAACAAACGAATGGTAAAACCTGCGAGCAAAGCCACCCAGACTTTTCCGTAAACAGGTACATTATTGGAAAACTCTGTACTCATGATATTGGCAAATTATAAAATAAATCAAAAATGTAAATACTTTCCCGGAT
>CAYNBC010000042.1:0-11908 GCA_964395255.1 uncultured Sphingobacteriales bacterium
ATACCGTGGTATTCAAAAAATTGATTGGAGTACTTATTTTAGTTATAAAGACACATTTTATATTGATGCTACCGTAAACTCTAATTATTTCAAACATTCACGCTATGTAATTCATAAAACCAAAGATGCCATTGTTGACCAGTTCAACAAAAAATCAGGGAAAAGGCCCTCTGTATCCGGAGAAAACCCAGTGATGAGAATACATGTTCATATTTATAATGAATATGTTACTGTATCGCTCGATAGTTCAGGAGATTTATTGAACCGTAGAGGTTACAGGGAAGAAAGTCTTGAAGCCCCTTTAAACGAAGTATTGGCTGCAGGTTTAATTTTACTTTCCGGCTGGAAAAAAGACTGCTCCTTTATTGACCCTATGACAGGGTCAGGAACCATTGCCATTGAAGCTGCCATGATTGCATACAATATAGCTCCTCAATTGAACAGAACCTTGTTTGGATTTATGAACTGGAAAGATTTTGACAAAAAAATATGGACACAACTTCTGGAAGAAGCTGAAAACAGCATCACTCCTTTCCCTCATAAAATCATGGGTTTTGATATTTCTCCCCGTGCAATTCGAATAGCTAAGAAAAACATGGTCAATGCCAAACTTCAGGGAAAAGTATCTTTTGAGGTCTGCGATTTTGAATCTTTGAACCTGACTCTGGACAAACCAGGATTTATGATAATGAATCCTCCTTATGGAGAAAGGATTAATCGATTGAATATTATTGCTTTTTATGAGTCCATTGGGAAGCATTTAAAAAACAACTTTCCAGGTTTTCAGGTATGTATTTTAAGTAGTAATGATGAAGGCCTGAAAAATCTTGGCCTGAAAACTGCATTCCGTAAAATCATTAATAATGGAGGACTAAAAACCTGGTTTAATAAATATGTTATTTATCCCTCCAAAAGTGAATAAAAATATTTCGTCAAAACTTAAAAATGTAGAATTATGATGTACCATCCAAAAAATCTGGCTATACTTGTAGGAGGAGGCCCCGCACCAGGCATCAATTCTGTAATAGGTGCTGCCACTATCAGAGCCATTTTATCCGGCTCCGATGTAATAGGTATTAAAGACGGCTTTAGATGGATAATGCAAGGTAATATTGACAGAATTCAACCTCTTACCATTGAGAATGTTAGCCGGATTCACTTCACAGGAGGTTCATACATAGGAATTGCCAGAGATAATCCCACCAAAAAACAAGAACATCTGGAAAATACAGTTACATCCTTGCTTCGTTTAAATGTAGACAAATTGATAACCATTGGAGGAGATGACACCGCATATTCCGCATACAAAGTGGAAGAAGTTGCCCGGGGAAGAATTAAAGTTGCACATGTTCCAAAAACCATTGACAACGACCTGGATTTGCCTTACGGAATTCCCACTTTTGGTTTTCAGACTGCACGTCATATAGGTGTTGAAATTGTTAAAAACATTATGACTGATGCCAAAACAACATCAAGATGGTATTTTATTGTTACTATGGGCAGAAAAGCAGGACATCTTGCACTGGGTATCGGCAAAGCTTCCGGTGCAACGCTAACTATTATTCCAGAAGAATTCCCCGAAAAAACAACATTGGACCATATCGCTGATATCCTGGTCGGTGCTATCATCAAAAGACTTAGCTATGGTAGAACCGATGGTGTAGCTGTACTGGCTGAAGGACTGGTCGAAAAAGTGGATATTTCGGAATTTAAGCAATTTGTTAAAATTGAAAAGGACGCTCATGATAATTTAAGATTGGCGGAAATAAATTTTGGCGAAATATTAAAATACCATGTCCAGAAAAAACTTGAGAAACTTAATATCAAAACAACCATCGTTGCCAAAAATATCGGTTACGAGCTCAGATGTGCAGACCCAATTCCATTCGATATGGAATATTGCAGGGATTTAGGATATTATGCTGCCAAGTTTTTACATGACGGTGGTTCAGGTGCTCTCATTTCCATGCAAAACGGTCATTTTGTTCCTATTTATTTTAAAGATATTCTTGACCCCAAAACAGGTCGTATGAAAGTGCGAATGGTGAATCTGAACTCAGAATCCTACAAAGTGGCTCGCCAATATATGATTCGCCTGACCAAAGCTGATTTTGAAGACCCGCATGAAATGGCCAAATATGCTGCTACTTGTGGCATTCCGCTGGAGAAATTTAAAAAGTATTTTCATTACCTTCTCCCCAAGGATGATGACCTTAAAGGAAAAGATGGAAAGGTAAGTATGCAAAATTCAGATTAAATTTTTCTTACATCATATTAAAAAAAAGGCGTTTCCATTGCGGAAACGCCTTTTCTATTTTAACCAGAGGAATTAACGGATTAAAGTAACCGTACCGGTTTGTTTTTTCATTTCTTCACCTCTGAGTTGATATCTTAAGACATAGTAGTAAGTACCACCGGCACAAGGTTGCTTGGTGTTCATATTATCTCCGTTCCAGTGAACATCAGGATTATCACTTTCAAACACTTTTTCACCCCAGCGGTTATAAATCTTCATATCCCAGATAACAACACCTTCAACCTTTACGGGTTTGAACACATCATTTACATCGTTTTTATCACCCGGGGTGAATACATTAGGCATTTCAAGCTGGACTTTATAGTGGTTTGTGACCACTTTACAATCTTTCTGGATACAGGCTTCAGCACCCAGTCCGGGTACGGTAACCCATGTTTCCAGACACACTCTGAAATCACCTTTCAGGTCACCGAAGTTAACTGTAAAGTCAGAAGTGTCTGAAGTTTCGAGTTCACGAGTAAAGGACTGGTTATTGTTGCTTATACCCTGAACCGTCCAGCGGTACTTGGTAAAGCCAGGCACGCCTCCTGAAGCATTGTCAAAGACGAACTCAGGAATACCGCTCGAATCAATGGCACCTATTTTAGCTTCTGCTTTAACTACTCTGATTTGCAGTGTCCTGTCCGGGCCGGGACATTCATATTTCCCACCGCGGAGTGTAACTACAAAAGTGGAATCATAAGAACCGGGATCCAGGATATATTGATGGATAGCCTTGGCACCAACAACAGAAGTATCCCAATCTCCCTGCACACCAGAGTAGAAGTTCCAGTACATTTCCTTATAGAGTGTATCGGAGTTATCATAGAATTCCGCATAGCTACTATCACAAATCAGTGTGTCACCGGTAAACATCGTTTTCGCGTTGCGCAACACATATACAGTAAATACAGGGTCTTCAGGATATTTCAAAGTATCACCATAGTAATTCAGGCAGGCTTCTTTTTTGTTTTTACCCGGGAACAGCAGAGAGTCAATGGCAACAAGTGAAATATTATAAACACCTGCTGTGTTGTATTTCAGGTAAACTTTATGGGTTACAGGATCAGGCGAAACCATTTCGGTTGTATTATCTCCTTTAACCCATATCCAGGCAGATGTTGATTGGGAGGAGTCAACAAGTTCGACCTGCTCACCCTCACAAATGGTGGTGCTGTAGGAAGGTTTCGAGCTATCCATAAGCCAGAACTTGGGATCGGGTCCTTTCACTACAATGAAATCTTTCTTGATAATTGAATCAATACATCCCCTTGCGGTTTTTACTTTCAGGTAAACTGTATAAGTTCCATTTCTTATGTAGGAGTGACCGGGATTTTGCAGGCGTGAAGTACTGCTTTGTCCTAAATTATCGCCAAAATCCCACCACCATCTGATGATACTATCCATAGCCATACTGTCGATTACAAGGCCGTTTTCATCATAGTAGTATTTCATGTTATTCAAAACGCGTGATGCATCTTTAAAGGAAATAAATTCAGGTGAACAAGTATGCGGCAGCAAGGTGTCTGGTGTGGCATCAACAAAATCTGCATCTACTCCCATAACCTGAATAAAATCAGGATATTCAAGCACCTGAATGCAGCCATTCGAGTCGATGGTCTTCATTCTAATCGTATAATTACCAGGAGTGTCATAAACATACATGACTTTGTTGGAGTTTGGTACACGTTTGGTTTCATAGATACCATCACCATTCAGGTCAAATTCAACATTTTCAGGAATAAAGGTACCTGGTTGAGGGTTCCATGTACGGTATCCATAAGGATCTTCCCAGAACGGAATAGGCAAAGTGTCTGGGTCCCATGGGAAAATGGGGTCGTAGAAATAGCGGATGGTATGGGTAAAGACTACGGTATCACCACCATGGTCGTAGCAAATAAAGCGCTTGTCTGCTTTAAGTTCTGTATAATGACCCACAATAATGTTAAGGTTGACCGTTCGTTCACAACCATAAATGTTTTTTATGGTTGAAGTGATTTTATAACGCCCTGGCAAGAACAAACTATGATCGGGTTCAAGTCTTGTTGTAAATGTGGCGTTGGAATCTTTAACAAAAAGTGTATCCTGTAGTGTAAGCGTAGGTAATGTATCTTTAATAAACCATCCATTGCTGATGAGATAATTTTTCCAGCTAGGTGGTATTCTGTTTTGTCCTCTTTCCAATTCAGGATAAAGCTTACAATCACGATAGTATTTTTTACCTGTGAATGGGTCAATATCAAAGGAGTCTTTGTGACAGAATACGAAGGCAGTATCAGGACGCAAAGTTTTTTGACTATCTTCCAGATGAATAGTATTCTTAATCCATGGTGGCCAGAAATCATGGTCAATTCTCATTTTGAATTTGGTGATTCCTATCTGGGTTGTATCAGCTACTACAAGAATAGCCTGGTGAGGTGGGCACAGCCGTAAATGTTCACCATTGTTAAAATCATAAGGAGGATATAAGCCCTGTGAATTTGGTTTATAGGGATTTAAGAGATAAAAACTCGGGTCAGCCGGGAAAATGTATTTATACTTACTGTAGAAGAATGTATCGTAGCAATCTCCTGTTTTCACGATGAAGCCAGGTGTTTTCCATCCCGGTGTGCTATATCTCCAGGTATAAGCAAGAAGAGCAAGAATGGGTTGAGGTATCCATCCACAACTGATATTGGAAATATATCTCTGGGTTTCTTTAATTCCATCGCCATCAACATCCAGCTTAATAAGTTCCTGACATACAGGAGCACAGCCCGAAGCTGAATCAGGCAACCACCAGTGTGTCTGGCCACCAGGCTGGCAGGTAGGTAGTGTTTCATCAATCAATATCAGTTGGTCGAAACCTACACAGGGTGTTCCGTTCAGATAAACGCCTCTGTGACCAAGTGCCCTGGGAACCTGGCGTTGATTTTTCCAGTTAAGGTATTTCCATACACTTTCATCCCAGCTTGCATCAGGTGGTTCATTAATAATAAACTGAGTTGTTTTACTATAACATTGTGTTACCGGGTCATACACCGTTAGTTCAACAGTTGGACATTTCTCGGTAAATAAGTGCCATGGAGCCACTTCTGTTGAATAACGGCATTTAATATTGGGATTTTGAACGGTTGATGTACACTGATCACCATCCTGGAAATTCCAGAAATATTGCATACTATCACTTGCCCATGGATAAGATGGATTTCGACAAGTATCAAATCGTAATTGAAATTTTTTGCCTGTCCAGTTGGGGAAGTAAGACAAAGGCTCGTTGTCTATGGCAAAGTATAAACGATATTTCATAGAGTTGTTGGTAAATCTGACATAGTTGGGAGGTTGACAGTTGGGTGTGTAAATATCGGTATCATGCATAGTCTGGAGGTTTACTGCTCCAGCTTTAGGCCAATAAATCTGGCCACTGGTTACTCCTGGAGGAAGGGGATTACCGGGCTTCCATACTCCGGGTGTTTCATAAACACTGTCATAAACCAGCTGGTAGCTGGAAGCCTGGGTTTTAAACCAGTAATTGATATTCAATATCCGGGGTTTTGCTGTATCATAGCAGGGATATGGCTTAATTGTGGTATCAAAAATATTGGAGTCCAATGGTAAATTACAATAATCCCACAAGGTATCCACTACATAAGGTGTTCCATAGGAACGGGTTACATAATTTATATTATCAGGTGTAACTCCATCTCCATCAATATCATAGCAATTGGATGCTGCAGCTACAAAATCGGCAATTGTTATGGGTTTGGCCTGAACCTGATTGTTGGGTGGAAATGCCGGTGGAGGAGGCGTGTTGATTCTGGCCATAGGACCTTTCAAAGGTATGAATATACAGAAAGTTGTATCCCGAATACAATTGGGCTCCCAGATTTTCAGATTAATATCATAAAAACCCGGGGATGTATAATGGTGGCATGGTGTCCAGGATTCATCATTGGTATTAAATATCATGGAAGGTGGGTCATCAAAAGTCCATAGCCAGTAATAAGCTTTAGGCCTTGGAGTTTGCTTAAAACATATTTCATTACCTTCCCAGCATACAGGTCCGGATTTATCCTTTTCTATATCGAAATAGTAGAAAACATTACGGGCACCGGAGTAGAAAATAAAACTATCGCGACAACCATACTTGCTTTCTACGACCAGTTTGGGGTTAAAAATTCCATCTTTTTTATAGACATGAATTAAGTTGGGATAACCCCACATACTATCACCATTGATATCAGAAGTAACTTTGGTTCCATCTCCAAAATCCCACCACCATTGAATAATACCTTTTCCTGTTGAATCGGTAGTATTAACAAATTTGACTGGTGTTTCAGGGCAGCCCACTTTAAATTCAGTTTTAAACTTAGGTGCTAATTTGGGCAAAACGGTTATGGATGAAATGGCTGATGCAGTGTCAACACAACCATTTGTATCAGTAACATAAACACGAATAGTAAAAACACCCGATTGTATATAACTTTTACATGGTGCAAAAAGAGTGGATGAATCACCATCTCCAAAATCCCAGAACACCGAAGTAACCGGAGCACCCGATTTACCCGGAAGGCTATTTTGCTTAAAGCAAAATCTATTACCTTCGAAACACATCGTTACTGAATCGGGCAGAATAAGTTTGGCTCTTGGATTATCGTAAACATCAATGCAAATACTCGAAGTACATTTGACTGTTCCATTGGAATTGTAAAGCGTTACCGTAGGGCAAAAATGACCAAAAGTATCATAAATAAAAGATTGGAACTTCTGAGGATTTGTACTACTATCCTGGTCTGTAAATTTCCATACTATAGACGCGAATGTAGCATTGGATGGAATACTGAAAGTGACTGGTTGCCCCCGGCATACTTCCGTCTTATCAGCAGAGAGTGTACATTGTGCCTGAACCTCAGTAATGTACCCTAAAAACAATGATAAAGAAACTAAAATGGTTGTTACCTTTTTCATATTTTTTCTTTTATAATGATTTCAAATTTATTAAACTATTCATGAAAATTCGGTTTAAATGACGCATATATTTTTTAAAAAGTTGCAAGTAGTTGTTCATTTAAATAATCTTATCATACCTTTTTTTGTCACTATTTTATCAGAATTATTAAGGCGATATCTTAAAACATAGAAATAATTGCCTGCTGGAAGCATTTCGCCCGTATTCTGGTCTGTACCATCCCATTTCATTGCTGAGTCCATAGTCTGGAATACCAACTCTCCACGGCTATTAAATATATGCAATTCAAAAAGGTCTGCATTTTCAATATGCATGTAATAATAATCGTTAACCCCATCTCCGTTGGGTGAAAAACTGTTAGGTATATACACCTGCGATTTGGTTGTGATATTAATTTTTTCTTTATATGTAGTGATGCACCCCACATTATTTTCAGCTTTCAGGAACACGGAATAATTACCTACGGAAGAATATTGGTGTTCGGTAATGGCAATATTTGAATATTGCTGGTCGCCAAAGTCCCATTGATAGGTGCATTCTTCGCAACCCGTAGCAACAAAACGATAAGAGCTTTCAGTAAGCGGCAATATTTCAACATTTATTAAGGGAGGATTGGCAATAAATATCCGCTGAAATTTTTGTACCAATGTGTCTGAGGTTTTAATAATAATCCGGGTAAGGAAACCTCCCGCATTTTTCATCGGAAATTCATTTATTCCCTCTTCGAGCGTATAAACATGGTTATCAAAATACCATTCAATGAGGCCATCGGGCGGGCAATTTTTTACTAAAATTACAAGGGAATCTCCTCTACAAATAACACTGTCTTTAAAAATTACATCAGGAAGTAAAAATTGTGTTGTGGTCTTTTCAATATTTTTTTCTGATGAGACTACATTCTTTGATAGGCTCTGCTGGTCAGGATAATATAAACCGGAAGAATTACTTTCCTTATTGTCTGTTTCAGGGTTTTTATTTTTTTGTTTTTTTTGATATTTCACTCCTTGTTTGGCCGGATTTAAAATAGATCGATCATTATTTTCTGAACTTATATTTTCTTCTATACTTTCGATGGCATTTTTCGAAGTATCCAGCTCTGATATAGTGGAAGATTCTGTTGAGTTATTGAATTTCGAAAGAAAAAACAGGGAAGTTGCAATGATAGCTGCTGCTGTTGAAGCAATGATGATCGTTTTGGTATTGACGACCTGAAGTAATTTATTTACAAAAGAAGAAGGAACATGTTGAGGCAACTTTGAAGATAAATTTTCCCATGCATTATTGATTTCGGTATGAGAGACAGGTGCCTCATAATCTCCAAAAGCATCTTTAAATTTTTCCCATAAGTGGTCAATATTTGAATTCTTTTCATTCATTTGCACCGAATTCTTTTTTCATAATTTCAATCAATGATTTTTTGGCCTTAAAAAGCTGAGACTTGGAAGTTCCTTCGCTTATGTTAAGCATTTTTGCAATATCTTTATGCGTATAACCCTCAATAACATACAGGTTAAAAACCGTTCTATAACCATCAGGTAATCTCGACAAACATGCAAGCATTTCTTGATGGGTAAGAGTTGAAACTACATCCTCAGAAATTTCTACTTGTAAATTTTCAGAAAGTTCGGTATGATCGGGCTTGATGTTTTTCTTGCGGTAATGGTCAATAGCTGTATTAACCATTATTCTCCTTATCCATGAGGCAAGTGAACCTTCAAACTTAAAATGAGAAAGGTTGTTAAATATTTTAATAAAAGCTTCCTGAACCAGGTCTTTGGCTTCATCATAATGGCTTGCATATCGCAGACTGATTCCCATCATCATGCTGTAATATTTTTTGAATAATTTTTTCTGGGCTCCACGGTTGCCTGTAAGACATTCTTCAACAAGCTTTTTCTCCTCCTGCCATTGTTTTTCATCCCTCATGTTCCTTTGGTTGGAAAATTGACGATGAAATGTTTCTTTTCGTTGTATACAGACTCAAAATTAAGTCTATTCAACTTATTGCTAAAAAATAAAAACTTATCCCTCCTCAGTGATTTTTTGGAGCAAAATCATCTGAAATAAGGGATAATGAATTTTTGATAAAGATTAAGAATCTTCTTTCTGGCTTTCTTCGTATTCTTTAAGTAATTTTTCCTGAATATCAGGAGGAACCTGGGCATATTCATCAAATTTCATGGTATAGGTAGCACGGCCGTTGGTAAGTGAACTTAAAGCAGTACTGTACCTATTCATTTCAGCCAGAGGAACTTTTGCTCTTATTCGTTGATAAATACCTTCACTATCCATACCAAGAATTAATGCCCTACGGCCCTGCAGGTCGGTAATTACATCGCCCATTCGCTCTTCAGGAACAAATACTTCCACAAGGTATATGGGTTCAAGAAGTTTGGGATTTGCTTCTTTAAATGCAATGCTAAATGCATTTCTTCCAGCCAGTTTAAATGAAATTTCATTGGAATCAACAGGATGCATTTTACCATCATATACAGTAACACGGATATCCCGTGCATAAGAACCTGTGAGTGGACCTTCTTCCATTTTTTCCATAATACCTTTCAAAATGGCAGGCATAAAACGTGCATCTATTACACCACCAACAATGGCATTGTAATAGACCAATTTTCCACCCCATGGGAGGTCAATTTCTTCTTTTCCACGAATTGAATAAACTGAAGGGTCCGGGTCAGGTTTTCCTTCTTCATAAGGTTCAATCATTAAATGAACTTCACCGAATTGTCCAGCTCCTCCCGATTGTTTTTTATGCCTATACATAGCTTTGGCTTCTTTGGTAATGGTTTCACGATATGGGATTTTGGGAGGAAACATTTCAGCCGGTATCTTAAACTCATTGTCAAGATGCCATTTGGCAATATTAATATGCAATTCACCCTGACCGTGGATTAACATTTGTTTCAACTCTTTCGAATATTCATAAATCAGGGTTGGGTCTTCAGCATTCATTCTTTGCAAAGCTGCAGCAAGTTTTTCGTCATCGGTGGAGTTTATAGCTTTAATGGCAGTTCTAAATCTGGGTTCTGGATAATTGGTTCTGGCGATTTTTTCACTTTGTCCTTTGGCAGCCAATGTATCACCTGTATGCGTATTTTTTAATTTGATGGTAGCAGCAATATCTCCTGCATTAACAGCTGCAACTTTTTCTCTTTTCTTTCCATTGAAACAATAAATCTGAGTTAGTTTTTCTTTGGTAGCGTTGGACAAATTCTCAAGTTCGTCTGCTTCTTTAATAGTACCGGTAATCACTCTAAAAAAGGAAACTTCACCAAGATGTTCTTCAAACGAAGTTTTAAATACAAATGCAGTTGCAGGCTTATTAAGATCAAAAAGTATTTCTTTTCCTGATTCGGTTTTTTCTTTAAGTCCATCAATGGGTGCGGGAACTACCTTGGTAATAAATTCAAGCAAACGGTGAATACCTACATTTTTCACAGCTGAAACACAAAATACAGGGAATAAATCTCTTTGCATCAATCCAATGCGAATTCCTTTCCTCATTTCATCTTCAGTAAGGCTCCCTTTTTCAAAATAAAGTTCCATTAATTCTTCATCGTTTTCTGCAGCTAATTCTACAAGTTCATTGTGGAGTTCTTCGGCACGGGACTGATGCTCAGAAGGAATATCAGTTATCTCGGGTTGGCCTGTTGAAGTATTGTATTTATACATTTTCATGGTTAATACATCCACCACAGAATCAAAGCCCTGACCGCTATTAACAGGGAACTGAAAGGGAATAATTTTCTTTCCAAAATATTCACGGAGCTGTTTTACAAGCTCATCGAATTCAGCTTTTTCGTGGTCGAGCTGGTTAGCTATAAAGATAACCGGTTGTTCGTATTTTTTGGCGAGCCTGAAATATATTTCTCCTCCAACATCAACTCCATTAGGGGTCCCCAGTGTAAGCAGACTTACATCTGTAGCTCTCATTGCCGTAATTCCCTCTCCCTGAAAATCATCAAAACCCGGAGAATCAATCATGTTGATTTTAAAGCCATTAAAGTCGGTAAACATAAGTGTTGCCCTGACGGAATTGAGTCTTTCGTGCTCAATAGGACGATAATCTGATACTGTATTTTTATTCTCTATTGTCCCTTTACGGTCAATAGAGCCCGTTGTAAATAAAATGGCTTCTGATAAAAGTGTTTTGCCAGTTTTAGAACCACCTATCAATGAGACATTTCTGATGTTTTTGGAATTATATTCTTTCATAATCATTCATTTTGGCTTGTAAAAAGTCTGCAAAAATACCTATTTTCATTACTTATCAATAGCATCTTGCAAAAAAAAACCCCGATTTTTCGGGGTTTGTGGTGAAGGGCAGAATCGAACTGCCGACACAAGGATTTTCAGTCCTTTGCTCTACCAACTGAGCTACTTCTCCAAACCTTTTTCATGGCGCAAATATATTTTTTCCTGAAGAATTACAAAACTATTTTACAGAAATTTTAATTAAAGAGTTTTATTTCTTTTTCTGACTTTATTTATACCATATAAAATTCCTGTAATAATAAGAAATACCCAACCTCCATCCAGAGGAACTGTCGGGTCTGTATTTCCAGGGTTCCAGCTACCGCCCGGGGGGGCAAATAAGCTAAAGGGAATTACTATAAAAATAAGTATAATAATAGGAACTAATTTATAAC
>CAYNBC010000043.1:0-11871 GCA_964395255.1 uncultured Sphingobacteriales bacterium
ATTGGTATATTTACCGTTGAAGTCAACAGGATAAATAAAGAGGCGCTGGTAAAAGACCTGCCTTCGGATTTTGATATTAACCAATTCTGAAAATTATAAAAAATGAACAACTTCTGGAGAAATGTATTGGCTGTTATTGCCGGAATCATCGCAGGCATGGCGTTAAACATGCTTTTAATCATGGCTTCACCACGGATAATTCCTTTGCCTGAAGGAATGGACCCTACAAGTGCACGGAGTATTGCAGAGCACATGGATTTATTTCAATTCAAACACTTTATCATGCCATTTCTGGCTCATGCACTGGGAACTCTGGCAGGTGCTTGGATTGCCGTACTCATTGCTTCCTCCCATAAGTTGCTTCTGGCTTTTATTATCGGATTTCTGTTTTTACTCGGAGGCATTAGCAATTTCTTTCAAATACCTTCTCCTTTATGGTTTATCATTGTAGACCTAACTCTGGCTTACCTGCCTTTTGCTTGGCTGGGATATTATCTGGGTAGCAAGCAAGGTAAAACCATCATCAACTGAATTTTTCTTCAATTTCATTCATGATGCTGTTCACTTGATGAAGGTCCTGAGCCTGATATAGTTTCAACCGGTATTCCTTAAAACCTCTGATGCCCCTGAAATATCCCGAATAAAATTTTCTCATCTCAAGAATGGCCTTTCTTTCTCCTTTTATTTTTATTTCTTCCTGCAATTGATGCAGACATATGTTGATTTTTTCCTTGAGGGAGGGAAAGCTTAATCTTTCTGATTTCAAATATTGCTTGATTTGTTGAAAAAGCCATGGATTTCCAACAGCAGCTCTTCCAATCATCACTCCATCAACGCAACCTCTCTGTTTAAGTTCCTGAGCAGCCTGAGGGCTGTTTATATCACCGTTACCTATTAATGGCAGTTCAAAGCCTTTTACATCTTTCACTTTTTCAAACCATTCCCAATGAGCATTTCCCCTGTACATCTGACGGGCAAACCGTGCATGAAGGGCAATAGCTTTTATCCCTGCATCCTGAAGAGGTAATACCAGCTTATCGATAACGGGCATCGACATATCCCATCCAATACGGGTTTTGACAGTAACAGGCCTGGAAGTTGACTGAACTGCTGTCCTGCATATTTTGACCATCATCTCAGGGTCTTTGAGTAATGCTGCTCCGGCTCCTTTTGCCACTACCTGTTTTACCGGGCATCCGCAATTGATATCAATAATATCAGGATTGAATTTCTCAACTTCTTTAACAGCTTTTATAATGGTGTTGGGATTGTGCCCGAATATCTGCAATGCTATGGGGCGTTCCTCCTCCTGAAATAAAAGCTTATCCATGGATTTTTTTACACCCCTGATAATGGCTTCTGATGAAACAAACTCAGAATAAACCATATCAGCGCCCAGCTGTCGGCATATCTTTCGAAAAGGAATGGAAGTGATTCCTTCCATGGGTGCCAGAACTAATGGAAATTCCGGTAATTTTAATGTGCCTATGGTTAACAATGTGATACTGTTTTTTTGTTCAATGCAAAAATCTTAATTCCACGGAAAACAAAAAGGAATCCTCCTTTATTTCATGAAAGACTTTTTAATTTTATCTCCGACCCGCTTATTTGACTAATTTTGCAGACCGAAAAAAAGTTTCTGTGAATAAAAATTTTTACTTCAAACTTTTAATAGGAAGCATTTTTATAACACTGATATCCATGCTGGTATTCAGCCTGATAGGAATGTATCTCGGGCTGGTATTGTTTCGTGTACCCATCAATGATATGGTGGTAACTGACCCGGACATCATGTATCCCCGGCAGGTAGAAGCGCTAAAATTTATGCAATTTGTTGCAGCAACAGGAACCTTCATCATTGCCCCTTTTTTATCCTTAAAATATTTCCGCCTCAGGCCGCGGCCATTTTTGGGTTTGAATCAAAATGTATCTTCTCAATATTTACTGCTTGCTACTCTTTTATTTGCAAGCATGTTTCCTTTTCTTGAATGGCTGATTGGCTTTAACAGCAAGATGCAACTTCCTGAATCATGGCATGGCATTGAAAACTGGATGAAGCTCCGTGAAGAACAACTAACCGGACTGACATTAAAATTCCTGGAAGTAAAAAGTCCTTTTGCCCTTTTGTGGAATATTGTGGTTATTGCCATTGTTCCTGCCATCGGAGAAGAATTGTTCTTCAGAGGTATTGTTCAGAATATCCTTGCCCGGTGGACAGGTAAAAATCTTGTAGCCGTATTGATAACTGCTTTTGTGTTTAGCGCTATTCATTTGCAGTTTTATGGTTTTCTGCCTCGTTTTCTGCTCGGTATTATTCTGGGTTATTTGTTCATCTGGTCCGGAAGCCTCTGGGTATCGATTTACTTTCATTTTCTCAACAATGTTCTTGCAGTAATTTTTTCGTATCTTTCTCAAATAAATGTCATTGATTATCAAATTGACCAGAATATGAACTCATCAAATTTTGTAGTAGCACTCAGCTTTTTTATTATGGCTGTCATATTTCTTTCCATGGCAGTTTATTATGAACGCAAAAGAAAAAAACAGGACGACTGGAAGAAAGTATTTTCTTCCGACAACCTGAATGAAATACAGATATATCAAGGCATGCTGAAAAATCAGGGCATTGAGTCGGTGATTATGAATAAAAAAGACTCATCTATACAATCCTTTGGGCAAATAGAACTCTATGTACAACCCGAAAATGCAGAAAAGGCCCGCGAAATCATCATTCAGGATCAGGAAGAAAAAACCGGACAAACCCCTGAAGAATAATCTATTATATCATTCATGAAAGAACTTCGAATCAGAACCCTGAGTGCAATCCTCTATGGTGGTGTTATGCTGGGTGCTATTCTGACCGGCCCTTATACCATTGCCCTACTGGCTTTATTCATAAATTTCTTTTGCCTCAAAGAATTGTACGGTATCGTAAACGCTCATAGTGAGATAAAAATTCCTGCTTTTCTGTCCATCATTTTTTCGGAACTGGCCCTTTTGATACTCATTCTCTATGCAACCGGGCTTGTTCCTGCCCATTGGCTGTGGGCCATTCTGGCTTTTCCTGTCCTCTCTTCTTTGATGATTTTCATCTCACTCTCATACAGTTTTTTAAGTTTATTGGCCGGCTGGGGCGGATGGCTTTATATCAGTCTTCCCATGGCAGCATTCATCTTGCTGGGCTTTCATACACAGCCTTTCAAACCATTGTTTTTACTTTCAGCTTTAATTTTTGTCTGGGTCAATGATACTTTTGCGTATTTTACCGGTTCCCTGATCGGTAAGCACAAGCTGGCGCCATTCCTGAGCCCTAAAAAAACATGGGAAGGATTTGCCGGTGGTTTGATATTTACTGTTATTTCCGCTTGTTTGTTCTTTTATCTGGGTAAGGAAGTTTCTTTCCTTCACTGGATTGTGCTCTCGGTTTTTACAGTTATTTTTTCTACAACCGGAGATTTATTCGAATCCCTGTTAAAAAGAAACTACGGACTCAAGGATAGTGGTCATTTTTTACCCGGTCATGGTGGTTTTCTCGACCGTTTTGATTCACTTCTGTTTGTGCTGCCCTTCTATTTGGTTTATTTAAAGATATTTGCACTTCGTTAAAATCAACTATGATTGTCAAATTTCACAGAGAAGGTAAAAAACCCATTCTATCCAGCCTGATTTTATTATTGTTTATCAACCTTCTTTTACTTGTGATTTATCATTTTGATATTCCATCATGGATTCCTGTAACCAGCGTAGTGATAGAAGTTTTTATCATTCAATTTTTTTATAACCCGGAAAGAAGTATAAAAGAATATCACCCTGACTATGTTTATTCTCCTGCCGATGGTACCATTGTCAATATTACAAGAGTATTTGAGAGTGAGATAGTAAAAAGAGAAATGGTACGTATCAGTATTTTTATGAACATTTTTAATGTCCATTTAAACCGTGTGCCTATCAGCGGAGAGATTATTTATCAAAAATATCATCCGGGAAGATATCTTGTTGCTTTTCTGAAAAAGTCAAGTTTACTGAATGAAAATAATTGTTTTGCCATCAGAGATTCAAAAAACAGAATCGTCTTTATGAAGCAAATTGCGGGTTTTATAGCCAGAAGAATAGTATGGTATGTAAATCAAGGTGATAGGGTAAATGCAGGTGATGAGCTTGGATTTATTAAATTCGGTTCCCGTGTGGATATTTTTTTACCTCCTGAAAGTGATATTTATGCCACTCTGAATCAATCTGTTAAAGCCACAAAAACAATTTTAGCCAAACTTCCTTCCTGATTTTTCCTAAAATTTTTATCAAAAATTATCCACTTATTCAAAAAAAAATATTTTATTTGTTATATGACTCAGCGAGTTAAATATACTTTTGAATATTTATTTAAAGCCAAAGATGAACTGTTATATGCTTATGTGGCATCTCCTCACAATCTTCCTACCTGGTTTGTAAAAGATATAAAAATTGAAGGCGATGTTTTCAGTATTACCTGGGGTGTCGCCTGGGAACGTATTAAACAAATTAAAACCATTCCCAAAAAGCTTGTTATTTATAAATGGCTTGACCGGGAGGGAGATGAAGAATTAACCTTTGAAATCAACACTGATGAGGTTACCAACAGTACCATCCTCAGAGTTTCAGATTATGACAACGAAGAAGAAATAGAAGAAGCTCGTCAGTGGTGGGATAATACCATTGAAAATCTCAAAAGAATTATTGGCGGTTAGTTTTTATCCTTTTTATCTTCTTTTACAAAATCTGGTTTATTAATGGCAATGGGGTTCTTTACCCTGTCCGGTGCAATAGCATGTTGAATTACCTCGTCAGCACTTTTAACATAGATAAATTCAAGGCCCTCTATATATTGTTTTGCAATATCTTCAACATCTTTACGGTTGTTTTCGCAAAGAATAATTCTTTTTACGCCCCTTCGTTTAGCCGCAAGTATTTTTTCCTTAATTCCACCGACAGGTAAAACTACACCTTTAAGGGTCAACTCACCTGTCATAGCTATATCTTTGTATACAGGGCGCTGGGTAAATAAGGAAACAAGTGCCGTGAGAATGGTAATACCTGCGCTGGGCCCTTCCTTGGGAACAGCGCCTTCGGGTACATGCAGGTGTACATCCCAGAAAGTAAAAGCATCAGGGTTGATATCAAAATCATGATACCTTGATTTCAAATATGTAAAAGCCAGCAAAGCACTTTCTTTCATGACTTCACCCAGTTTACCTGTCAATTGAAGCTGGCCTTTACCCGGGCTTACTGTGGCTTCAATGAACAATACATCTCCACCCACACTTGTCCATGCCAGACCTTTTACAACACCAGGTATTTCTTCGAGATGATAGGGTTCAACTTCATATATGCGGGGACCGAGCACCTTTTCAATTTTCGGCCAGGTTAGGGTTGGAGAAAAGTCTTCACCGGAAAGCAAGGATTTAGCCTGCCAGCGGCACAATTTGGCAATTTTCTTTTCCAGAGAACGCACCCCCGATTCCCTTGTGTAATTTTCGATAATTTTCTGGATGTTTTTTTCGTTCAAAATAAATTGTTTTCCTTTTAAGCCATGCATTTCGCGTTGTTTGGGAACAAGGTAGCGTTTGGCTATCTGCACTTTTTCTTCCATCAGATATCCGCTGATATCAATGATTTCCATTCTGTCACGCAAAGCAGGGTGCAAGGTGTCCAGTGTATTGGCTGTAGCTACAAACATCACATGGGAAAGGTCGTATTCCATCTCCAGATAATTGTCATAAAAACTATGGTTTTGTTCAGGGTCCAGTACCTCGAGAAGAGCACTGGTAGGGTCACCCCGGAAATCCTGACCTACTTTGTCAATTTCATCCAGAACAATTACCGGATTGGATGATTTGGCTTTTTTTATCGATTGGATAATTCTTCCGGGCATGGCACCGATATATGTTTTGCGGTGTCCTCTTATTTCGGCTTCATCATGCAATCCACCCAGCGACATTCTTATATATTTTCTTCCCATGGCTCGTGCAATAGAGCGGCCCAGTGATGTTTTGCCCACACCCGGAGGACCTGCCAGACACAAAATGGGGCTTTTCATATCCCCTTTTAATTTGAGAACCGATAGATATTCAAGTATTCTTTCTTTGACTTTTTCCAGTCCATAATGATCTTCATCCAGTATTTTTCTGGCTTTTTCCAGGTCCAGGTTATCTTCGGTATATTCGTTCCAGGGTAAGTCCAGCAATAATTCAATATAATTGGCTACCACCGAATACTCGGCTGCAGCTGGATTCATACGGTTAAGCTTGGCCAGTTCTTTTTCAAAAACCTCCTGAACTTCCCTACCCCATTTTTTCTTTTCAGCCCGTTTTTTAAATTCTTCAATCTCTTTGTCAGGGGTGAGCATGCCCAGCTCTTCGTGGATGGTTTTTAATTGCTGCTGCAGAAAGAAGTTGCGTTGTTGTTTATCAATGTCATCTTTAACCTTATTCTGAATTTCATTTTTAATTTTCAGCATTTCCAGTTCCTGGTTAAGTTCCACCAGGACTTTTTCCACCTGTCTGACAAAAGAATTGGCTTCAAGAATTTTTTGTTTTTTCTTTACCTCAATGTTCAGATTGGACGCAATAAAGTTGGTTAAAAACAGGGGTGAATCAATATTTTGCAAAGCAATGGCAGCTTCTTTGGGAATATGTGGCGAAAGTTCAATAATCTGTGCAGCCAGCTCTTTCATGGTTTCAATCATGCCCCGTAGTTTTTTGGTCATTTCAAACTTATACGGAGGCATCACTTTGATGGTGGCTTTCAAATAAGGCTTTTCCGTAACCGGCTCGTTTATTTTTATTTTCCTCAAGCCCTGCAACACTACCATGATGTTGTTGTCCGGCAACTTAATTTTTTTCAGAATTCGGGCAAGCGTTCCGGTTTGATAAATATCATTAAAGGATGGATTTTCTGTTTCGGGAGATTTCTGAGCCATCACGCCAATCAACTGTCCGTTCTGCTCAGCATTGTTAATCAGTTCCACACTGCTTTCCCGCGATACGGTTATCGGTATAACCGTGTTTGGGAAAAAAACCGTATTTCTTAAGGGTAGTAATGGTACAGGTGAGCTCAAATCATCCAGTTCTTCATCCGGCATGTTCTCGTCAGCAGGGATGATGGAAATGATTTCACCAATTTCCTCAGGCTTATCGCTCAGGAAATGTGTTAATTTGTTTTTTTTGCTGGTAAATCCCATAATGATTGGTTAAATTATTTTTTAAATACTAAATTATTGCTTTCATCGACATCCAGGATGACCCTGTCCCCTTCTTTGATTTTACCTGACAAAATTTCTTTTGACAGGTGGTTGAGTACATACCGCTGAATAATTCTTTTCAGAGGACGGGCTCCAAATTCGGGTTCATATCCCATTTCAGCCAATTTATCAGCGGCCTGCGCTGTATGTTCAAGGACTATGCCAGCAGATTTCAGCGTTTGTTTTACTCTGGACAATTGTAACTCAACTATATCAATAATTTCTTTCTTTCTCAAAGGTTTAAACATGATAATTTCATCAATGCGGTTCAAAAATTCAGGACGAATGGTTTGCTTTAATAATGACAAAACTTCATTTCTGGCTTCTTCGGTTTTTCGTTCAAGGTCTTCTTCACTGGAATTTAAAATCTTTTCCTGAATAAGATGTGACCCCAGGTTGGAAGTCATGATGATAATGGTATTCTTGAAGTTGGCAGTACGGCCTTTATTGTCGGTCAGGATTCCGTCATCCAGTACCTGAAGCAGGATATTAAATACATCGGGATGGGCTTTTTCAATCTCATCGAGCAGAATGACGGAATAAGGTTTGCGTCTTACAGCCTCGGTGAGCTGACCGCCTTCATCATAGCCCACATAGCCAGGAGGAGCTCCAATCAAGCGACTTACAGAATGCCTTTCCTGATATTCGGACATGTCTATTCGTGTCATGTTGTGTTCCGAGTTAAAAAGAAACTCAGCCAGGCTTTTAGCCAGTTCGGTTTTTCCCACACCCGTAGGGCCAATAAACAGGAAAGAACCAATGGGTTTAGAAGCATCCGACAAACCGGCCCTGCTTCTTCTCACAGCATCCGCTAATGCCTGAATGGCACTATCCTGACCTATGACCCTTTGATGCAGGTAGCTTTCCATACGGAGTAATTTCTCCCTTTCACCTTCCAGCATCTTGCTTACAGGTATTCCTGTCCATTTTGATACAATAGCAGCTATATCTTCAGCATCCAGCTCTTCTTTTATCAGAGGAGAATCACCCTGTACTTCTTTTAATTTTTTCTGTAATTCGGCAATTTTATCCTGGGCTTCTTTGATTTTGCCATATCTCAATTCGGCTACTTTGCCATAATCTCCTATTCTTTCAGCATTTTCAGCTGCCAGTTTGTAGTTTTCGATATCAGATTTTAATTTTTGAATTTCTGAAATAATATCTTTCTCTTGTTTCCATTTGGCCATCAGGGTATTGCGTTTTTCGTTCAGGTCGGAAAGCTGACGGGTCAATGCTTCCAGTTTTTTATCGTCTCTTTCCCTTTTAATAGCCTCTCTTTCAATTTCAAGTTGTTTGATTTTTCTTTCTATCTCGTCAATAGGTTCGGGAAGGCTATCCACTTCAATCCGTCTTTTGGCACAGGCTTCATCGACCAGGTCAATGGCTTTGTCCGGTAAAAAGCGGTCGGAAACATAGCGTGTTGACAATTCAACAGCAGCTATCAAAGCTTCATCCTTAATTCTTACTTTATGATAATTTTCATAGCGTTCCTTTAAACCCCTTAAAATAGAGATGGTATCTTCGGGGCTGGGTTCATCAATCATCACTTTCTGGAATCTTCTTTCGAGGGCTTTATCTTTTTCAAGGTATTTTTGATATTCAGCCAGCGTAGTGGCACCAATAGCTCTGAGTTCACCCCTTGCCAGGGCAGGTTTCAAAATATTGGCAGCATCAAGGCTTCCCTCGGCAGCACCGGCACCAACAAGAGTGTGTATTTCATCAATAAACAAAATAATTTCACCGTCAGACTGTACCACTTCTTTAACAACAGCCTTCAGTCTTTCCTCAAATTCTCCTTTATATTTGGCGCCTGCAACCAGGGCACCCATATCCAGCGCATATACAGTTTTGGTTTTTAAATTTTCCGGAACATCACCATTCACAATCCTGTATGCTATACCTTCGGCAATGGCGGTTTTACCTACACCGGGTTCTCCTATCAGAATGGGATTGTTCTTGGTTCTCCGTGATAAAATATGTATCACTCTTCGTATTTCTTCTTCCCTTCCAATAACCGGGTCGAGTTTGCCTGCCATCACCTGT
The DNA here is from genome assembly GCA_964395255.1 of uncultured Sphingobacteriales bacterium. Classification (GTDB taxonomy): domain Bacteria; phylum Bacteroidota; class Bacteroidia; order CAILMK01; family JAAYUY01; genus CAYNBC01. The sequence goes on from CAYNBC010000043.1 coordinate 9,320, forward strand.
TCGTTCAGGTTGACAGCATATTTTTTCAGAGCATTGTATTTCGATTCGGCCGATGGATCTGTTACACGCTCACCTTTGCGGTTTTCCAGTATGGCTTTTTTGAGTTGAGAAAGATTGACTCCATAATTTTTTATCATTTCCGAAACATCCGACTTGACCTCTACAAGGGCCATGAGCAGATGTTCTACAGAAACATAATCGTCTCCAAGTTCTTTTTTAAATTTCAAAGCTTTTTGCAAAACCTCACTGGCAGTAGATGAAAAATATATCTGCCCACCTTTAACTCTGGGCAAACGGTTTATTTTCTGGTCCAGCGCCAGATTCAAATCGTTTAAATTGACTTCCAGTTTTCTCAAAATATGAGACACCAGAGAATCATCCAGACTCAGCAAGCCTTTCATGATATGTTCGGGCTCAATGCTCTGATGTTCCAGAGATGATGCTATTTCATGAGCCTTCTGAATACTTTCCTGTGCTTTTATGGTAAAATTGTTGAAATCCATATCTTTATTTTTTTTGTTCTTTACGATTTCAACATCAATTCCAAAAAACTTTCAAGGCAATTATGTCACTCTTTTTGAATGGCTTTTTGACAATTAATCCTCAGGAGTGACATATTATTTTTTATCAACTGTCAAAAAATTATTAAAAATAAATTATCATGTCAAATTATCCTCTCAGGTTCATAATGAAAGATGGATGTAAGAAAAAGCTAACATATTATTTTTTATATTTACAGGGAATTTGAAAAAAACAAGATGATCACCAGTTATTCTCAAACCAAGATTGTTGTTACTCTGGGACCGGCTACTTCCTCCAGAGAAATGTTAAAAAAAATGTTTCTGGCTGGTGTTGATGTATGCCGTTTAAACTTTTCGCATGGAACTCACGAGCAACATGCAGAATTGATAAAAACCATCCGGGAATTAAACAGCGAACTCAACAGCCATATTGCCATATTGGCTGACCTGCAGGGGCCTAAAATACGCCTGGGAGTGCTCCCTGAAAATGGAATAGCTGTTAAGGAAAATCATAAGATAACTTTTACCACCCGTTTTTCGGAATATCAAAACAACCTTATTCCCATTCAATGTCCCGGTTTTGCAGAGGATGTGAAACCCGGTGAAACCATCCTTGTTGATGACGGAAACATTCGCCTGAAAGTTATCCAGGCCAGGCAGAGTGATCAGGAGGTAGACCTCGAAGTTATCAATGGAGGCATATTGCGAACCCATAAAGGTGTCAATCTTCCGGAAACAAAAATTTCTGCACCCAGCCTCACCGAAAAGGATAAAAAAGACGCCCTGTTTGCCTTAAGCCAGGGGGTTGACTGGATTGCCCTCTCTTTTGTAAGAGCACCTGAGGATGTCATGGAATTACGCCAATTAATTCAGAATTATGGCGAGGAAACATTTATCTGTGCAAAAATTGAAAAACCCGAAGCACTGGAAAACATCGACAGCATTATCAATGTTTCGGATGCCATCATGGTTGCCCGGGGTGACCTGGGTGTTGAAATTCCTTACAATGAAGTGCCTCTGGTACAAAAAACCCTGGTAAAAAAATGCATTGAAAACTCAAAACCCGTTATCATAGCCACACAAATGCTGGAAAGCATGATTGAGCATTTCCGGCCTACCCGCGCTGAAGTAACCGATGTGGCTCATGCTGTTCTGGAAGGGGCAGATGCTCTCATGCTGAGCGGTGAAACTTCCGTAGGCAAATATCCTCTTGAAGCCATTGAAACCATGCAAAAAATTATTGATTATACCGAAAATAACGCCTATCATTATTACAGACATTTAAATGAAAAAATAACCCGAAGACTTATTCCGGATTATGTGAGTGATGCTGCATGCAGCCTGGCTCAAAAGTCCAATGCAAAAGCCATTATCTGCTTCTCACATAGCGGTGGTTCTGCCTTCAGGATTTCTGCCCACCGCCCCCGTGCACCTATTTTTGTTTTTACGCAGGATAAAAAACTCATCCAGAAACTAACCCTTGTCTGGGGTATCCGGGCTTTCTATTTCGACATGGATAAACCCACCGATGAAGCCATTAAAGAAAGCACTGCTTTTCTGCTTGATAATCATCTTATCAGCAAAGGCGATATCCTTGTGCATGTAACCCGCATGCCGCTCCTGGATGAAGGTGCCACCAATACCCTTCGCCTCGGAACGGCCTGACACTGCTGAAATGACATTTGCAAATTCCTGTATATGCTATTCAGGATACACCAGTGCTATGGTCTGTGTTTTCCTTCATGCCCTTTTTCTTCCGGGTTCAATTTCCATTAATTTTTACACCTCTATTTTACGGCTCCTTCTCAAAGAAATTCTTAAAAATTGTTTACTGTTGTTCAAATATGGGACACTGGTAATGATCCAGAGATAAATTTTTTAACCGGGTAGTTTTCGTCATGAAACCAGCACATGATGTACCCTGAACCGTTTACTCATGCATAAAAAGCCCTTTATAGGATGACATTTTTTTACCTGCAAAATAGATTCGAATGGCAGTCTTGAAAAAATCACTGCAGTAAACTTATTGAA
>CAYNBC010000044.1:0-11749 GCA_964395255.1 uncultured Sphingobacteriales bacterium
ATATATGAGTATTTTTACACTGAATGTATCCGTCTTTGGGATTGAACTTACCAATTTTGTCATCGTCTCCCTGATTATTATTCTTATTTTAATTTTTGCAGGGGTGATTCTATTAATTCGTAACATCCGGCCCATTCTTGGCTTCCTGATGCTGGTATTTGCTCTGGCCATGATTATTGGCATCAGCTACGATGCTGACGGAATTCAAAGGGAGCTTACAAAATTCTGGAATAAAATTGGTAAGATTGAGACCCAGGCACCGTCTGAGAATGTAGAAGAATAATATTAATTTGCTTGCCACACGCTGGTTATTGAGGCTCGTTACCTCAGTTGGTGTGGTTTGTTTTTATTAATGGTCCAACCGGCTCAGTTCTGTTAGATATTTTTCACGGATTAAAGCTAATTTTTCAAATTCCAGACCTTTTGCAAAAATTCTTACCATATCTTTAATCTGGCTGTCCATATAAAAATTGCCAAGCGCAGCATCAAAGTCCTTAAAATCCCAGTTGTTTTTAATAGCATAAGTAATTTTTTTTTTTTTTTTCCAGCTTAATTGTCTGGGAATGAGAAGATAAGACATAGCATCTTCCTTCAAATCATGAAAGATATTTTCATCTTCTGATGGTTCGATGGAAAAAAATTTCTTTATTCGGATAATAGCTTTTTCGTGTATTTTTTTGTATTTAGCCAACGATACATCTTCATTGAGAATACATTTTTGAAGATCCTCAATCAAATCATAACCGGGAAGGTTCATTATTCGTATGGCATTGAGTGTTTTATTATAAATAGTTATCTGGCATGAAGCAGCATCAAAAGGATGCGGAAAATACTGACAGATATTCTGGCTCATGCGGGCAACCTCTTCCCTGCCGTAATATTTCTTAGTAATGATAAAAATTGAAGTAGGAAGAGATTCCTGGGGATTATGGTGATGGTAACCGGGAAATGGTTCAACCGTTTCAAGTACAAATGAACCCGGCAAAATTTTAAAATCTACAGTAGCCAGAGTTTCTTCTTTAATCACATTCCCGATAGTTTCAATTCTTAATTTCATAAAGCTTTTTTCTCAAAGATACAAAATTTGCTGTTATTTCAATGGGTTCTTTGATATATCAATTTTTTAAGTTGAGTTTTAGCATGATTACTTAAAATTATCTATATTTCGAACCACTTATGAAAAAAGCATATCATATACTGGTTGAAGGCAGGGTTCAGGGGGTAGGTTTTCGCTGGTCTGCCTTGCGAAAAGCAAAGGAATTAAATATTTATGGTTATGTAAGAAACTTGCCGGATGGTAATGTAGAAATCTGGGCAGAAGGTGAAGAAAACCACCTAGAAACTTTTTTAGCATGGTGCCGGCAAGGACCTCCCGCTGCACATGTTATAAATCTTACTTTGAATAAAGTTCCCGTTAAAAATTTAAATCATTTTGAAATCAAATAAGTTTATGATTATGAAAAGATTATTATTGATTCTGTTTTGTGGACTTATATTGAGTGGCAGTTATAATTATTCAGTCGCTCAAGACCAAAAACTTCAGACACCTGCTCAATTTTTGGGCAAAGCACCCGGCTCCGACCGCACCCTTTTTACCTATGAAGAAATTGTGAATTACTTTAAATATCTGGAATCTCATTCCAACCGCTTAAAGATGTTCAATATAGGTACTTCGGCCATGGGAAAACCCATTTATATGGCAGTCATTTCATCCGCGCAAAACCTGCAAAATCTGGAAGATTATAAAAAAATCAATAAATCCCTGGCACTGGATTTCACCTTGAGTGAGGAAACAGTTGAGCAACTGGCTCAAGCAGGCAAAGTGTTTTTTCTGGCTACCCTTTCCATGCATGCCAATGAAGTAGGTCCTTCACAGGCCTCACCGGTTACCGCTTATACGCTGGTGAGCGCCACCAAAGGAGATACCATCAAATGGTTGAACAATGTGGTATTTATGATGGTTATCAGCCATAATCCGGACGGTATGGACATGGTCGTTGAACATTATAAAAAATATCTTGGAACACCTTACGAAGCATCTAGACTTCCCGGTGTATATCATAAATATGTTGGTCATGATATCAACCGCGATTTTGTTACACTTACTCAACCTGAAAACAAAGCCATTTCCTATCTGACCAGCAAAGAATGGTTTCCTCAGGTGATGGTTGAGAAACATGAAATGGGTACCACAGCACCCCGCTATTATGTTCCGCCCAATCATGACCCCATTGCCGAAAACATAGATGCAGAATTATGGAATTGGATGGGCGTTTTCGGCTCCAACCTGATTACACAAATGACAGCCAAAGGACTTAAAGGCGTAGTCCAGCACTATTTGTTTGATAATTACTGGATTGGCAGCACAGAGAGCTGTTTATGGAAAAATGTTATTGCTTTTTTAACCGAATCAGCCAGTGCCAAAACTGCTACCCCGGTTTATGTTGAATTGAATGAGTTAAATCCGAGAGGCAAAGGATTGTCGGAATACAAAAAGAGTGTAAATATGCCAGACCCCTGGCCTGGAGGATGGTGGAGACTATCGGATGTGGTCGAATATGAAGTAACAAGCACCCTGGCTGCCATCAAAACATGCTCCGAGCATAAATATGAAATACTGAAATTCAGAAATCAAATTTGTAAAAAAGAGGTTCGAAAAGGCTTATCAGAACCTCCTTTTTATTTCATATTCCCTGTAAATCAGTCAGACCGTAGTGAACTGGTGAATTTTCTGGAGTTGATGGATGAACATGGAATTTATACATACATAACTTCTCAGGATATAAAATATAAAAACAAGTTGTTCCCTGCAGGAAGTGTTGTCATTCCTCTGGCACAACCTTTTCGGGCTTTTATCAAGGAAGTGATTGAAAAACAAAAATTCCCCGAAAGACACTACACACCTGATGGTGAGCTCATCCGTCCTTACGATATTACAAGCTGGTCTTTGCCACTTCACCGCGGCCTTTCTTATGAAGAAATAAACGATAGAATACTTCAGCTGGATACTTCTATGCTCAAATTAAGCTATCCATTGCCCAGGTCCTTTGAAATTCCTGATACAACCAAACAATTGTTATTGCTCTCGGGCAATAACGAAAGCTATAAAATTGCTTTTATGGCCATTGAAAAAGGATTGAAAGTGCACCGGACTACCGTTAGTGTTATGTCGGGAAATTTGAATATTCCTTCCGGAAGTTTTATCATTGAAAACAAGGGTGAAGCATTTAAAGAACTAAGTAAGGAAATCAAAATTGCTCCTCTATTTATCACCGGCAAAAACCGGATACCCATGGAAGAGGTTAAAATACCTCGTATAGCCCTTGTCGAAACATGGTATCATGATATGGATGCCGGATGGACACGATATCTTCTGGATACTTACCACATTCCTTATAAAGTACTTCATCCTGCTGATATCAAAGAAACTGATTTGACTAAGAATTTTGATGTAATTATTTTCCCGGATGCCAACAAAGACATTCTTCTGGAAGGAAAAATAAAAAACCGTGAAGGAGAATATTTTCCCACTTTCTATCCTCCCGAATACACAAAAGGAATGGGTAAAGAAGGAAAAAACAATTTGTATCAATTTATTTCTCAGGGCGGAAAAATTATTAGCTGGGGCAAATCAACCGAACTTTTCTGCGGGCCTCAAACGATTTCAAAAAATAAAGATGAAAAAGAATCTTTCTGGATGCCTGTGATTAATGTTACTTCATCATTCAGAAACAAAGGTCTTTACTGCCCGGGTTCCCTTCTAAAAATTTCATGGAAAAGAGAAAATCCGCTTTTTTATGGCATAAATTCTTCGCTGAATGTTTTTTATCGGGGCAATCCTGTTTTGAAAACACGCGTTCCTGATATGGATATGGACAGAAGAGTTCTGGCCTCATTTCCCGGGTCTGCTGAAGATATTCTCGTGAGCGGATATGCCAGGAAAATTGAGCTGCTCGAAAATATTCCTGCCATCATCTGGGTTAAAAAAGGTAAAGGACAGATTTTGTTATTCTCTTTTAATCCTCAATTCAGAGCCTCAACAACGGCTGCTTTTAAACTTATCTTTAACGGTATCCTTTTTCCTGAAAATTATCAACCTGAATAATATGGAAATTCAGATATTTTCTGAGACCGACCCATTACAGGATGTTATCATCCATAAGCCAGGTATCGAAGTTGAAAACATGACTCCGGAAAGTGCCGAAAGGGCACTTTACTCAGATATCCTTAACCTTCATATCGCTTCGGAAGAATACAATCATTTTTATTCCGTTCTGAAAAAAACATGTCGCGTTTACGAAATCAAGGAACTTCTGAAAGAAACTCTCGAAGATGATGAAGCCCGTCTTTATCTGATTAATAAAATTTGTTCTCCTGATAAAGTACCCGATTTATACGAATGGCTGCTAAGGTCTTCATCGTCAGATACTGCCACCATGTTGATTGAAGGTGTGCCCATGCCACGCAATACTTTAACCCGGTTTTTATCGCAGGAAAGTTTTCTACTCGAACCTCTTCATAATTTCTTTTTTATGCGGGACGCTGCTTCTTCTGTTTATGACCATATAATCATAAACAGTATGGCCTCTGAAGTACGCACCCGTGAAAGCCTGATCATGGACACTGTTTTCACCTACCATCCTGAATTTAAGTCCAACATCATCAGGCCTTCAATGCCTGAAGGTAGTCAAAAAAACCTGAAAATCGAAGGTGGTGATATCATCATCGCCAATAAAGATTGCTTACTGATAGGCCTTGGTGCACGTACCAATACTTACGGTATTGATTACCTGATTGAATGTATTAAGAAAAGAAAAGTTAAAAAACATATTATCGTCCAGGAACTTCCCCTGCACCCGGAATCATTTATCCATCTCGATATGGTATTTACTTACCTTTCACCTGAAGAAGTCATGATTTACCCTCCAGTAATACTCAATGCCAATCGATATCTGACTATCCATATTCTGGTAGATAATGGAAAAGTGAAAAAAATTGAGGAAGCTACAGATATCCCATCACTTTTAAAGCAACTGGGCTATCCTGTAAAATTGCTGCATTGCGGTGGAAAAAAAGACCCGGTTATTCAATACCGGGAGCAATGGCATAGCGGTGCTAATTTTTTTGCTATCGGTCCGGGAAAAGTGCTTTGTTACGAGCGCAATGTTTATACACTTGAAGAATTGGATAAAAATGGTTACCGAATCATGAATTCCCATGAGTTTCTGAATGAAACTGTTGATCTGGCAGATGGAAAAAAAATGGCTATTGCACTTCCCGGTGACGAATTATCAAGAGGCGGAGGTGGTTGCCGTTGTATGACCATGCCTGTTGCAAGAGCCTCGAAGAAAGTCTAATTGTTTTTTTTAATTACAACCGTGCAAGCCCCAGAAATACCGAATGAACCATTATGGTGATGGTAAGCCATAAAAATCTTGCATTATCGGGTTTCATACCAAAAAAGCGGTATTCAATTGCATGATGCCGGCAACTGACAAGACAATCACCACAATAAGTACAGGTGTGTCCGGGTTTTCGTTTTTTGATATCTTCCCGGTTCAATGCATCATACATGCAATGACTGGTGCAGAGCATACAATCCGTGCAGCTTGTATTGATTTTCATGCGAAAAGGATTGATGTATTTCAAATACCGGATTACAGTACCTATCGGACAATACATAGTACAATGAACCATTTTATGCATATCAACGCTCAGAGTAAAGATGATCAATAAACCGGCAATACCAAAACCCGCTGCCAGGGCTGTAACCAGATAATTTTCCACCCCCAGGTACCGGAACAGTAATGCACTGGCAACTACGACAAGCAAAACAGTATTCTTGATAAAAAATTTATAAGGAAGCTTTTTTCTTATGGGCTTACCCGTAGAGGCAGCAAGGTTGTCAATGGCTCCGAAATAGCATAAATGGCTGCACCAGGCTGGCCCTGCCAATATCAGAGTGCTGATAAATAGTATGGTCATGAATGAAATTTCTCCCCGGTAAACCGGTCCTGCAACGATCATGGCAGGTACCGGAAGATGAAATTTTCCAGGTGTCATCAGAAATTTTTCCAGCCCTGAAATACCCAATATCAATTGTAGAAAAAATACAAAACCGAACACAGACCAACTCAGTTTTCTGTAATATGAACTTTTGGAAATATCAGACATTTTGTAAAACAAAAAACCACCATATAACGATAACAACAGTATTTCCAGCCAGCCTGTACCAGGGAAAAAGCGGTCAACCAATAGCATGGGTCTTGAAACCCTTGTTTTAACAATTGACAATAAAAGAAAAATCAATACAGCAGTTAGCAAACTCCATTTTGATTCCTTTTTCATGGTTATATCTTATTCCAGATCCAGCAATCTTTTTTCCCCTTTCAATTCTTGAGCATGCGTAATATCCATAACTACTTCAAGCGTTCCAAGATACTTACCTTCCATATTCCTTACAGCAAAATACCTTATCCAGACTTTTTTTCTTTTGAAATTTATCCAGAATTCAGCCATGGATTTTTTACTCGATTTAAAGGACTCAAGTATTTTAATGACCTTATCCAGACTTTTTTGAGGATGGCAATTCCGGACATCCCTGCCCAGAACAGCTTTTGAACGCAGAAAAATGCTTTCACCAGCCCCCCGGCTAAAAAACCTCACTTTATCCTCGTGGTCAACAAAAGTCATTTCCAGTGGAAGGCTTGCAAATATATTTTCAAGCTGGTTTATTGTTAATGCACCGGTTGTCAGCTCAATTTTATCCATGTCAAGTTTTGAAATTTCCCCGGTCCTTTTAACGATATTTTCATCCACTTCAATAAAACAATATCCCAGCTCCAGACTTTCTTCTAAAAGTTCCTCCCATACTTTATCTTCCAGATATTTCATAGCCGTAGGAAACAAAATATATTCCTCACGGAAAATGAGAGAATTCAGGTGGAAAAATATATCGCCCATAAGACGATTGATTCTCTTAAGCCGTTCAGGTTCTTTCCTCAGTGTATCCAGTAGTGTGCGGATATCTTGAACGACATCATCCTGCATAGACCACATCACTCTGAAACACTTACTTAACGGAAACTGTTTTTCAAAAGCAGGGAAAACCAGATTTTGCATTTTAATATAGTGCAATTCAATCGCATTCAGCTTTTCGAAGCCGGAAACAAGACTATTGACCCATTCAGGTGCAGGTGGCTGCTTTTCATTAAGCTTTTTAATCACGGGTTTAAGAGATTGCAGCAATTCCTTTGCTGCTTTGTTTTCCTCAACCATCAAAGATAAAAACCGGTTCTGGCTATAATCATAAGGGCCATACCGGGTCAAGCCTTTATAAAATAAATTCAACAGTTTATTGACAACCTGTTTTACTTTTTCAAGGTCAGGTTCTTTCTCCACCAGTTTGTCCACAAGAACAACTACCTGTTCGGCTTCAACTTCCTTGATTTCAGATTCATATTTCTTAACCAGAAGGCTACCTTTAACGCCCCTGAGCATCCCCGCTGCCAGCTCAAAAAGTCCTGCTATATTATCATCCCCATGCGACATGAAAAATATTTTTGAGCTGAAAAATACAGCTCTTAATTTTTTAACATAATCAAAAGCATTTTAAATTTTTCCAGAGCCCTGACAGCATGGGGAATGTTTGCAGGCATGATAATACAATCATGGCTATTTAGCACATAGGGTTTTCCGTTAATGGTAATCTCAGCTTTACCTTCTACAAGTGATACCATGGCATCGTAAGGCGAAGTATGTTCGCTGAGAGCTTCTCCCCTGTCAAAGGCAAACAATGTTACCTGCCCATATTTTTTTTTCAACACCTGCTTACTGACAATAGCTTTATTCTGATATTCAATACTGGATGCAAGTCTAAAAATCGCTTCTTTTTCAAATTCAGGCATTTATATTTAATTTTAATTTTTAAAAAAATTTTTCACAGATATAATTACATCCATTCCTCCTGAATAATATCGCCTTTTATACCTACTTTAATCATTTTGACAGGAACTTTACGCTGCGCTAAATTAACAGCTTGCAGAGCCATTTGTAATAATCCGCCACAACAGGGTACCTCCATAATCATAACTATCAACATATTGATACGAGCCTGGTCAACCATTTGAATCAATTTTTGAAGATAAATATCCTGATGTGAATCCAGTTTGGGACAGGCTATTGCAAGTGATTTTCCTTTTAAATAGCGCGAATGAAAGTTGCCCAGTGTATAAGCTACACAGTCTGCAGCGAGTACTACATCCGCCCCTTGAAAATAGGGTGCCATAGGATTAATCAAATGCATCTGTACAGGCCATTGTCGCAGTTCTGATGGTTGGTCATCTGTGGTTGCACGAACATTGTTCGGCTCAATCTGACCAAAATCAATAGTTCTCGAACCCGGACAACCACCAGCATGAGCAAATACTTCTGAATGCATGGCTTGCTTGACAAATGCATTTTGATGATGGGATTTTTTAACCTCATCCAGTTCATCCAGTTCAAAATCAAGTCTGGAAGCATTTTCCTTCAGCCAGTTGATAGCGGCATCCCTGTATTCATACTGTCCATGCTCTTCCAGATGTTTCAGATGAGCTATAACTGTATTTTTTCCCTTGCCTGCAATTATTTCAATCACTTTCTCCTCGTTATAATCTTCAGCTTCTCTTTTTTCAATGGTAATAGCTCCTTCGGGACATTCACCAATACATGCACCCAATCCATCACACATGAGGTCGGAAACCAAACGTGCTTTGCCGTCAATGATTTGCAAGGCACCTTCAGGACATGCAGGTATACACAACCCACAACCGTTGCACTTTTCTTCATCAATAGTAATAATTTCTCTAAGCATTTAATTTGGTTTTATCTGGTTTAACATCTTTTAATGTACGATTTTTCAAGTATTCAATGACCATATAATCAATTCTTTCTCGTATATCTCCATAAACACATTCATCAAATGCACATTGACCATCTCCGGGATAGCAATGCTGGGTTTCTATCTTCCCTTCCATAGTTTCAAATATCTCAAGCAAATTGATTTCTTCTGGTGGTCTGGAAAGGACGAATCCACCTGTTGGACCTCTAGTTGATTTTAGATAATTATGTTTTACAAGCGTTTGTAATACTTTGGCTGCATGATTTTTTGAAAAATTTGTTAGTTCGATAAGTTTTTGTGTATTTATCTTCTTTTCTGATTGAGCAATAAGTGCCATAAAATGAATAGCAATGCTTGCCGCCTCTGAGATATTCAATAATTTAGTCATATGGGCAATTTGGTATTTGAATACAAATTTAAAACAAATATTTTAAAAAGAAAAAAATATTTGTTTGATTAATGATCAAGCAAAGATGATATACGTGTATTTTTAAGGTAGGTTATGAACTCTGAGCTTAATTTTTGAGTAATATCGCCCATCAGGCAACTGTTGAACGGACATAATTCATGGTCGAAAGGGCAATTGGGAACTTCAAGTTTACCTTCAATAAGCTCGTAAATATCTGAAAGGCGAATTTTATCAGGGTCTTTTATTAATTCAAAACCACCGGAAGGGCCTCGGCTTGACCTCAAATAACCGGCTTTAACCAGTCGCTGAAGAATCTTGGCAACATGATGTCGGGATGAACCTGTGGCATCAGAAATTTTTTGAACATTTATCATTTTGTTTTTATCCTTAGCTATCAGGACTAAACCGTGCAATCCGATAGAAAATGCTTCGGTGAAATTAAAAATCTTGCTCATGTAGCTTCATTTTCAAATGCAAATTAAGGAAAAAGAGTAAATAATTCGGTAGAAGGATACTTTATTACATCCATTAACGGAATAATTCCTTGACTTTTTCAAAAATACTTTTTTCCTTACTTGTGTCGGAAGGTATAAAATTCGGGGAATAGCGAAGTTTTTCGAGTAATTGTTTTTCTTCGGATGTTAGTTTTTTAGGTACATAAATATTGACATATATCAACTGGTCACCGCGACCATAACCATTCAATTCCGGGATTCCTTTACCTTTAAGACGGAAGATTTTTCCACCCTGTGTTCCGGCAGGTATTTGAATACGAGCTTTACCGTCAATGGTAGGAACTTCAACGGTAGCTCCCAGAGCAGCATCGGCAAAATTCAAATAAAGGTCATATACAAGGTTGTTTCCTTCCCTTTTCAATAAAGGATGTTCAGTTTCATGAATGGTTACGAGCAAATCACCGGGAACACCGCCTCTCGGGGCGGCATTACCTTTACCCGAAACTGACAATTGAACACCTTCACTGACACCGGCAGGTATATTTATTTCAATAATTTCTTCACCCATAACTCTTCCTTCCCCTGCGCAACGTGGGCATTTATCAATAATAACCTGGCCTTCTCCATGACAGGTAGGACATGTTTGAGTGGTAACCATCTGACCTAAAAAGGTGCTGGTAGTTCTTCGTATCTGACCTGTACCCATACATGTTGTACATTTCCCTGTAGATGCTCCCTGACGGGCTCCACTACCTCCACAACTATCGCAGGTCACATATTTTTTGACCTTGATTTTCTTTTTAACTCCTCTGGCAATTTCCTCCAGGTTTAGCTGTACTTTAATACGGATATCTGATCCTCTATATGTTTTTTTCCGGGTGTATCTGCGACCACCACCAAAAAAAGAATCGAAAGGACTACCACCGAAAATATCGCTGAAATGCTCGAATATATCTTCTACGCTCATGCCACCGGCACCAAATCCTCCATTCCCAAGACCTGCATGTCCATAAGCATCATATTTTCTTCTTTTCTCATCATCCGATAATACTTCATAGGCTTCTGCAGCTTCCTTGAATTTTTCTTCGGCTTCTTTATCTCCCGGATTTTTATCGGGATGGTATTTTAAAGCCAGCTTACGATAAGCTTTTTTTATCTCTTCTTTACTGGCATTCCGGTCAACGCCTAATATTTCGTAATAATCTCTTTTTGCCATAGATTACTCTCCTACTACTACTTTGGAATGTCTTATTACATGGTCTTTTAAATAATAACCTTTTTGAATCTGGTCCACTACTTTACCTTTCAGTTTCTTTTTGGGTGCAGGAATTTTTGTTATGGCTTCATGCAGTTCAGGGTCAAAGTCCTTTTCTATGCAATCTATCTCCTTCAAACCCTGATTTTCCATTACTTTCATCAGCTTACTGAATATTAATTCCACACCTTCCACTACACTTTTTACATCAGAAGCCTCTTTCATAGATTGTAATGCTCTTTCAAAATCGTCAATAACTGGTAATAGTTCAGTTATGATATTTTCACCTGCACGCTCAATGATTTCCGATTTTTCCTTTATGGTTCGTCTACGGAAGTTTTCAAATTCAGAATATAACCGCAGGTATTTGTCGTATAATTCGTCCTTTTCAGATTTGATTTTTTCAAGTTTTTCCATCAATTCATCCTTTTCATCTCTGGTTTCTTCACTTTTATGACTTGAAGTTTCTGCATCTCCACTTACTTCCGGAGTTTCTCCTGTGACGGAGCTTTGTTCGGCAATGGAATCAGAAGTAGCATTTTTATCTTCGGTATTATTTTCAGTGTTTGTTTCATTAACCATGCTTTCTGTTAGTTCTTTTTCTTCCTGCTTGCTTGTGATTTTTACTTTATCCTCCTCTTCTCTATTTTTTCTTTTCGCCATAAGAGTAATTTTTAACCAACTGCTTTGCTCAATTATATTGCCAAAATAAAGATTTGACAAATTGTCACGGTAATAATATTTTGATT
>CAYNBC010000045.1:0-2363 GCA_964395255.1 uncultured Sphingobacteriales bacterium
GTATTAACGAATATGCTACCGGATTTTTTAATTAAATTTTCATAAACAAAGATTTAAGAGACCAACTGAAAAATAATTTTAACTTTGCTTCCTAAAAAAGACAAAAACTGTTCCAAATATAGCAATAATATGGCTGAAAAGATTACAAATAAAGAGGTTGATTATTCCCAATGGTACAATGATATTGTAAAAGAAGCAGGTCTTGCTGAGCACTCTGCAGTGAAAGGGTGTATGGTCATCAAACCATACGGATATGCTATCTGGGAGAAAATCAGAGATGAACTCGACAGGAGATTTAAAGAAACAGGTCATCAGAATGCATATTTTCCACTTTTTGTTCCCAAATCCTTTTTAAGCCGTGAAGCAGCTCATGTTGAAGGATTTGCAAAGGAATGCGCTGTTGTTACCCATTACCGCTTAAAAACTTCTGAGGATGGCAAATCAGTAGTTGTAGACCCCGAAGCTAAACTTGAAGAGGAACTTATTGTCAGACCTACTTCAGAAACCATCATCTGGAATACCTATAAAAACTGGATACAATCATACCGCGATTTACCTATTTTAATAAACCAATGGGCCAATATTGTTCGCTGGGAAATGCGTACCCGTTTATTTTTGCGTACAGCTGAATTTTTATGGCAGGAAGGTCATACGGCTCATGCTACACGCGAAGAAGCCTTAGAAGAAACCATGAGGATGATTGATGTTTATGCTTCATTTGCCCGTGACTTCCTTTCCATTCCTGTTATTCAGGGAGTGAAATCAGAAAGCGAACGATTTGCCGGTGCTGTTGACACTTACTGTATAGAAGCTATGATGCAGGATGGAAAAGCATTGCAGGCTGGTACATCCCATTTTCTCGGACAGAACTTTGCCCGTGCATTTGATGTAAAGTTTCTTAATAAAGAAGGTAAACAGGAATATGTCTGGGCTACTTCCTGGGGAGTTTCTACACGATTGATTGGTGCGCTTATTATGACACACAGCGATAACAATGGCCTGGTCCTTCCTCCCTCCGTGGCTCCTATTCAGGTAGTGATTATTCCCATCGTCCGGAAAAATAATCAGGAAAATGTTTATGCTTATTGCAAATCCCTGACAGAAAAACTTCAAAAAGCTGGGCTTACCTGTATCCTGGACGATGATGACACCAAAAAGCCAGGCTGGAAGTTTGCAGAATATGAGTTAAAAGGTGTACCTATTAGAATTGTTGCCGGGCCCCGGGATGTCGAAAACAACACCGTAGAATTAAGCCGCAGAGACACTCTTGAAAAAATTTCTGTTCCGGTAGATAATCTGACCGATACTGTACAGAAACTACTCCAGGAGATACAGAGATATCTTTTAATCAAGGCTGAAAAATTCAGGGAAGAAAATACAAGGACAGTCGAAACTTACGATGAATTCAAAACAACTCTGGAAGAAAAAGGTGGTTTTATCTGGGCATACTGGGATGGCTCTGCCGAAACTGAAGCCAGAATAAAGGAAGAAACTAAAGCCACCATTCGCCTGATACCTTTAAATCAAACAGACATACCGGAAGGCCGATGCATGGTAACAGGCAAACCTTCACGACTGAAGGTTCTTTTTGCCAAAGCTTATTAGTTCTAAAAATTGTAATTTTAAAATATATGGACCCTTTACCAGTTGAAAGCGTTATTTTAAATAATCTGTTAAAAAAAGCAGATACGAAACAAGAAATTTATTATAAAACAAAAGAAGCTTATCGACTTATCAGGAATGAGCTCACCGAAGTAAGCGAATGGGTTCGAAAGCAAGTTGCCAGACAAAATGTGAGGGTCGAAGTAAAATATCAGGTACATGGTGATTTTGAAACGGAATTGAGGTTTGGCGGTGATACTCTTTTTTATATCATGCACACCAATGTGTTTACTTTTCCTCCTGAGCATTTTATTTTTAAAACCGATTATGTTAAACAGGACCCTTACCGTGCCTATTGCGGGATGATTTTAATCTATAATTTTTTGTCCGATACCATTCGTTACAACAGGATGAATGATATGGGATACTTATTAGGACGTCTCTTTATAAATAAAGAAGGTCATTACTTCATGCAGGGCAAAAGGCAATATTCATTCAAACACCGGGATTTTGCCAACATTGTTCTAACACAGGAAGCTGTAAGGGATATTGTTGAAATATCCATCACTCAGGCTATTGAGTTTGACCTGTATGCACCTCCCATTGAAGCTATCGAGAAAATTTCCTATGCTGATAAAATTGCTGCCATGGGGAATATTGCCCTTGCAACTGGCAAAAGGCTGGGTTTTGACCTGGACAGGGAGGAAAAAGATAACGATTTGTCCATGTCCAATTCTATCGAGCTTTGATAACTTTTATAA
>CAYNBC010000045.1:2373-11639 GCA_964395255.1 uncultured Sphingobacteriales bacterium
TCACTGGAATTTTCACTCTTTTTTTCAATAAAATAAATTCCTGCCGGGTAAGGGCTTAAATCCAGTTTATTAAGAGTACGACAATCTGTCTTCAATAAGAGTTTACCCTCCATATTCCTTACAATAATTATGGAACCGGGTTTTACCAAAGTATTTTTTATCCAGAGAACATCCTTTGTGGGATTAGGATATGCAACAAACTGAGGGTTTGATACCTGATTCTTAAGCCCAAGAACCTCATTGACAGAATGAATACGGGCAGAGAAAATTCCATAACCATGTGTACCCACAACAATAAGCCCGTCTGTATCCCGGGTCTTGATATGTTCGACAATCATATTCCCGATGGATTCCGGAGCAACATTTGTCCATATTGTTTGTTCGCCTTGGAGGGAAGCAGTAGCGAATAGTCCTACCGATGTTCCAGCCAGATATAATTTTCCATCTTTTAATTTGAGAATTGCCACTGATCTGACCGAAGGACCATTTCCTGAACCATCCGGTTTTTCCTCCAGATTGCCTGCAACCCTGACAAAGCTATTTCCTCCGTCTTCCGAGTAAACAAGGCTTACTACCGAATAATTACTATAGGCAACAAGTATTTTATCGGCAGTATCAGGAT
This sequence comes from uncultured Sphingobacteriales bacterium, assembly GCA_964395255.1. Lineage (GTDB taxonomy): Bacteria > Bacteroidota > Bacteroidia > CAILMK01 > JAAYUY01 > CAYNBC01. The sequence continues at coordinate 2,996 of CAYNBC010000045.1, forward strand.
CAACGGCTATGGAACTAACATATCCATTTACCAGTTTGGGGTGATTTATTCTTTGCAAACCGGAGTTTACTTCATTTGCGTTATCTATCCGGTAAAGATATCGATGAGTTGTTCCCAGATAAACCCTGTGAGGAGGATTGTTCATGGAAACTGCAATGCAACTGAACTGCCTGTTGGGAACACTGAGTGAATCTTCAAATTGAACCCATCCTGTACTAATTGAATCAAAATTATTCAGATAAGGCAAACTTTTAATACTGTCATTTCTCCAGAAATGGGTACCGGCAGGAAGATACAAAATGTTATCGTCATTAGGGTCGAGCGCAAAAGGATTTATAAAAAGATAGTCCTTACCCCCGATGGGGTCAATCCTTGTGAATTCAATGGTTTTACCTTCTTCATCAAGTTTAAATTTAGCTATTTTTCCTAACTGTGCTGAAAATATGTAAAATTCATGTTGATGAGCAATGGCGCTATACGAACCGTCACCATTCATGGGCATGAGCCATGGTGCTGTTGAATTGGCACTCTTTGTCCAGTAGTTCCCATTATCCTGAAAACCAGCAATTAAAATATCATTTGTAGCATCTGGTTCTACATTTACGGTATAGGCCTGGGTAGTTAAATATCCGTTGTTCAATGTAATCCAAACAACAGGTGATGCCAGACAATGATAAGTTAAAAATCCTCCGCCATCATTAAAACTAATCATTTTGAATGAATCTGCGGGGTAAAAAAGAAGAACATGCTGGTCCGGATGATGGTGAGGATAAACTTCCCAGTAAGGCCTTTTTGTACCTGGTTTGTATCCTCCTATTTGAAGGGTAAGAGTGTCAGACCAGAAAGCATTAAAGGACCTGTAAATATTTGTTCCTCCGATGAAAACAATATTTGAATCAAAAGGATAACATTTGACCAGAAGATTATAAGAGCCCTGGGCATTAAAATCGTCAAACCCTTTTCTGGCATGGGCAGGAATGTTTTCGGATAAATTCACCCATTTACCAGCTTCCATGCTATCGGAAGCATAAAAAACCCAGAGAGAATTCCAGTCTTTTTTACCTTTGTAACCAAGTCCTAGCTTTCCATATCCCGGAGTATGGGCCAGAAAATAAATTTTCCTACTATTGAGGGGATTAAAGTCCATCACAATTCTCCTGTAGGAAGGTGGGAAATTTTGGGGTAAAATGGATTTAAACTTTAAACCGTCTTCAGACATCCAGATACCTTTATCCGGTCCGTCATCACTGAGCGTGGCATACACTGTCCCATCCGGACATACAAGAACATCGGTAAAATAAGCAAATGAAGACGTATTTCCACCCAGAAGCTGGGTCCAGCTTTCGCCTCCGTCATTGCTCCGGAAAATGGCACCCAGTGTTGCAGCATAAAGGATGTCCGAATCATGTCTGTGGGTGTCAATCTGTATATTCCATACTACATCCCAGAGTGAGCTGAATTGTATTTTTTCATTGGATGTGGATGCCAGAGGTTCCCATGTTTTACCATTATCCACCGATTTGTAAATACCATTTCCGGCAAAGAAGGCTCCCGGTGCACTGGCAGAATTTCCGTAACCTTCACCTGTGCCATAATACCAGATATGTGTTTTTCCATCTCTCTGGTCCTGTATCAAACAACTTACACTATGAAGCTGGTCAGGAGGTGTAATTTTTGTCCATGTTTTTCCGCTGTCAACAGATTCCCATATTCCTCCACTAACGGCACCTGCCAGAATTCTTGCAGGATTTTGGATATCCAGTGCCGCAGCCCTTGTTCTGCCGCCCACATGATAAGGGCCTCTTACCTGCCATAAATTTTCTCTGAATGAAGAGCTCAGTGCAGGAAGTTGTTGAGCATATTGAATTTCATTTTCACGAATTCGAGCGGGAATTATTCCTGTTACGGGATTAGCCAGTCGCATTATTTCCCATCTGATTCGTTCAGGCAACATCATGGTAGGTGCTTCAACCTGCCATAATGCTTCCTTTTTCAAAGTATAACTCCCATCCGGCAAATAATGAATTACAAGAGTAATTCCTGCTACAAGAAGAATAAAATCAAACAGAAAAAATCTTTTAACTTTTTTCACAAGCTTATTTTTCTAAAAATTCTTTGATAATCTTAAAATACTGGTTTTTGTCCGAAGAGAATGTATTGGTTCGACCAGCACCTTTTATCAGGTATGTTTCGGTAACTTTTTTATTTATTTTCCCCAGTTTTTTCAAATCATCAGGGGTGAAAATCGGGTCTTCTGAGCCTGAAATAAGGAGAATTCCGGTAATACCACTACCCTTTTCCTGCAAAGCATATTCGGGTTCCATAATAGTTTTGTCATAACCCAGTGGCATCAATACTTTTTGTCCAAAAGCCGACTCAAATCTCTTTTGAGTAACTTCAAAGTTCAGGTAGGGTGAGTCGGCAATGACTTTGCTAACCTCAGGCCTTTTCATGCCCACGCCAATGGAAATCCCGGCTCCAATTCCTATTCCATATAAATGCATTGTTTTCAAACTTCCATATTCTTTTTTTACAAAATCAATTGCAGCATTAAGGTCCTTTTCAAATTGTGAGTAAATGAAAAAATTCTTTTTAATTTCAAAATCTTCACTTTGTCCATATCCACGGTAATCATAAGTCAAAACATAATATCCAAGGCTGAGAAAATTGGATGCAAGCTCGATTAAGTCAGACATGTTTCCATCACCATCATCACTCAGAATAATGACTTTTCTGGATTTGGGGTCTGTGGCTTTGTAAAACCAGCCATGAAGTGTAAGATTATCTTCCGTTTTGATTTTAACAGCGTAATATGTCAACCCAAAGTCTCCGGGTGTAGCCGCATATTCTTTAACAGGATTGAGAGCCATGGCCATAAAGCCTGAAAAAACAGCCGGTAAAAGGAGCAACAATACTTTTTTCATGCGATAATAATTTGATTAGATTTGAATTCAAAAATATTAAAATGACAATAAAGTTTTAAGACGGAAAAGATTTTGAGGGAAACAAAAATCCATATCAACCGTAGAATACTGCGTCTTGCATTGCCCAACATTGCCAGCAACATTACAGTACCACTTCTGGGTATGGCCGATATGGCAGTTACGGCTCATCTCAGTTCGCCTGTCTATGCGGGTGCCGTAGCGCTGGGTAGTCTCATTTTCAACTTTTTGTATCTTGGTTTTGGCTTTCTCCGGATGAGTACTGTGGGTTTTACTTCACAGGCTTTTGGAAGACGGGACTTTCAAGAAGTCAGCGCATTTTTATTAAGGGGGTTGGTTGTTTCCATAAGCCTTTCATTTATCTTTTTGATACTTCAACTACCGATTGAAAAATTGAGTTTTCGTCTTCTCAGTGGCAGTGAGGAGGTCGAAAATCTGGCTCGCAGTTATTTTTATATCCGTATCTGGGCAGCCCCTGCAACTTTAAGTCTTATGGTTTTGAACGGATGGTTTCTGGGTCTTCAAAATGCCATTTATCCTATGACTATTACCATATTTATCAATGTTTTGAATATCTTATTAAATTATTTCCTGGGAATAAAAATGGGATTGAATTCCAATGGTGTTGCACTGGCAAGTGTGATTTCACAATATACTGGATTAGCGCTATCCATTCTTTTTCTTTTCCTTAAATATACAACAATAATTCGTCAGACTACCTTTAAAACATGGTTTGTATTGAGCCGCATTCTGGCTTATATAAAAGTCAATTTTGATATCTTAATCCGAACATTAAGTATCATTTTCGCACTGGCATTTTTTACGGATAGGTCTGCAGCTGAGGGGGATGTAACGCTGGCTGCCAACCAGCTTCTGTTGCAATTTTTCTTTTTATTTTCCTATTTTATTGATGGGTTTGCCAATGCTGCCGAAACATTAACCGGTGAAGCTATAGGTCAACGAAATCATGTTCTTTTTAAGCTTATATTGAAAAAGATTTTTGTTTTTGCCACCCTGATTACAGCCTTGTTTTTTCTGATATATTTTTTGACAGGAAAATACATTCTCTTTGGGTTGACAGATATTCCTGACTTGCGTGAAATGGGTGCAAAATTTATTTTCTGGGTATTTTTAATCCCATTGACTTCCTTTGCTGCATTTATCTGGGACGGTGTTTATATTGGAGCTATTGCATCAAGCATCTTAAGAAATACAATGCTTGTAGCAACCTTTATGATTTACATCCCTGCTTATTATGTTTTTCATTTTTTCTGGGGCAATCATGGATTGTGGCTGGCTTTAAATGTATACCTTTTAAGCCGAAGCGTTTTGCTTACCTATTATTTTCCCACCCGGATTCTTCGGCTTTTTGATTAAGCCCTAACTTTGCCTCATGAAACCGACTGAAATCAACCTTGAAAATTACAACTATCATCTCCCTGAAGAGAGAATTGCAAAATATCCTCTTGAAGACAGAACCAGCGCTCGTTTGATTGTTTATAAAAACGGGGATATTTTTCATTCCAGATTTCGTTCCCTTTTTCAATGGCTCCCTCCCCAGACACATTTTGTTTTTAACAATACCAGGGTCATTCATGCCCGGTTGATTTTTCGGAAAGAAACAGGTGCAAGGATTGAGATTCTTTGCCTTGAACCGGCAAATACCCATGCTGCCGATCCTTATTACCAACCTCAAAAAGGTGAAACCACCTGGAAATGTATGATTGGTAATAGAAAAAAATGGAAAAATGGTTCTTTAACGCTAAGCCGGGACATTGGCCGGAAAACCATTACCCTTAAAGCCACAAAACTAACAGACCTCGATTCAGCGAGTCTGGTAAAATTTCAATGGAATACAAATCACAATTTTTATGAAATCCTGGAGCTACTGGGGCATACTCCTATTCCACCCTATCTCAAAAGAGAAGACGAAGAAATTGACCGTCAGGCATACCAGACTGTCTATGCAGAAATAGCAGGAGCAGTAGCAGCTCCCACGGCTGGTTTGCATTTCGATAAAAATATGCTGGATGAACTGGAAAACAAGGGGTTTAGCCGGAGTACAGTTACCCTTCATGTAAGTGCCGGTACATTTCGCCCTATAGAAACTTCCGTAGCTGAACATCCCATGCACAGGGAATTTTTACTTTTTTCAAAACAACAAATAGAAGCTTTACTCAGTAGAAAAATACTTTTATGTATAGGAACAACATCTGTCAGGGCAGTCGAAAGTCTTTACTGGTTCGGTGTAATGTGTATGCAGGAAAATAGACCTGATTTTTTTATACCTCGCTTGTATCCCTATGCTTCGCACAAAAATCTTCCATCAAGGGATGAAGCATTTGAATCGGTTTTGAAATATATGGAGTTGGAAAGAGTGAACACCCTGACAGGCTTATCGGAAATATTTATATTGCCGGGTTATGCTTTTCACTCCTGCGATGCATTGGTTACCAATTTTCACATGCCTAAAAGCACCTTAATACTTCTGATAGCAGCTTTTTGTAAAGACTGGAAAAAAGTTTATCAGCAAGCCTTAGAAAATAACTACCGCTTTCTCAGCTATGGTGATGCGTGTTTGTTTCTAAAATAAAATCGTAATCTTTATAAGGATTTTTTTTCATTTCTTCTGCCGAACGGGGAAAGTTTTCGACAAACCATGTGAAAAATGCAGTAACATCAATCATATCGGCAAGCATTCGTGCATTTCTTCTTCTGAATTCCCAGTGCAGATCTTCTTCTTTTAAAAGTTCGATGGCTTTGTCCAGAACACCTTTTTCGTCTCTGAAATTAAATACAAGATTATATTTTTCTTCCAGCTGGGTGCAATAATCCACACTGCTTGAGTTAACATAGATAGCAGGAGTTGCAAGCATAGCACATTCGGAAGCCATGGTAGCCCCTTCCCCGATAAACAGGGTGGCAAAAGCCAGAACATGGTGAATCTTTTCAGGCGAAACTTTTATTCTGTATTGTTCCAGTGAAGACGACAATCCATCTTCAGAAGAAATAAAAATGCGAGCATAAGGTTTCAGCTTTTCAACTATAAGAGGTTTTGTACCACGGGTAAATCCATGCTGATAAATGTCGTGGCTTGATGTCCAGGAAACAAATCTTAAAACAACAAAAGGCTCACCTTTTTTTACACCCAGTTCTTCAAGAACGCTTTCATCGGCTTTAAAATAGGATGGATGAAGATATGCCAGCTCATGATATCCGGCATAGAAGAACTGTCTTTTGCCCAATTTTTTACGAAAAGACCGCGAAGTTAGAAAATACGCCCCCAGCAATCGAGCCAGCCCTACCTGTTCCATATTTCCCGTATCTTCCATGCAGATATGCGGTTTATGCAGTAAAAATGAAACTATGGAAGGATAAACAGAGCTATGGGAAATAAAAATATCCGGTTTGACTTTTAAGCTGTATTTCAACAACAAAAAACTAAACTTGAATAAACCCCAGATTTTACCAGGTATAGTTTTATAATTTGTACCAAATGACTTATACTCAAACCCATAATATTCAAGAAGATGAAGATTACATTCCTTTTTCCGGGCAGTAAAAAAGATTTGATGACCATTTTGTTTCAGTTGTTTAGCCAGATTGCGAAACAGATGAACATGGGCGGGATGTCCTATGTCAAATAAAATTTTCATGAAATAAAGGGCAAAAGTACAAATTGGATTAAAACCAAGAAGAGAAATAAGATAAAAAAGAGGAGTAAAGTACCCGGGGCGGGACTTGAACCCGCACCGCTAAAAGCGACAGGATTTTAAGTCCTGCGTGTCTACCAGTTCCACCACCCGGGCAACCTTTTAGAAGAGCTTAAAAAAAGAGCGGGAGACGGGATTCGAACCCGCGACCCCAACCTTGGCAAGGTTGTGCTCTACCACTGAGCTACTCCCGCAAAATTGCGGCACAAAGATAAAAAATTTTCAATCTTCGTAATTATTTTCATAAAAATTCTTGATTAATCAGTATAGCCTATTTTTGTTACAAATAATTTTTAATGAAAATCAGCGGTTTTACATTTGCCAGAAATGCTTCACTGCTTTATTATCCCATTAGGGAATCTATCCTTTCCATACTACCCATCGTAGATGAGTTTATTGTAAATATTGGAAAAGGCGATCCTGAAGACAATACCCGCGAGTTGATTGAAAGCATACAAAGCCCTAAAATCAAGATTATCGAATCGGAATGGAATCTTGAAAAATATCCTCACGGAACTGAAAACGCTCATCAAACGGATATTGCAAAAAATCATTGTACAGGTGACTGGTTGTTTTACCTCCAGGCAGATGAAGTAGTGCATGAAAAATACCTTGAAAATATCGTCCGAAGATGTGAACAACTGGCAAACCACACCGAAATAGAAGGCTTACTATTCAGATATATCCATTTTTACGGGGATTACAAGCATTATGTTCATCACCATGGCTGGTATCCCTATGAAATTCGTATCATCCGAAATGACCCGGATATTCACTCTTTTGCTTCAGCACAATCATTTCGAAGGATTCCCCACTTTGACGGTATTCATTACCGGGAGAAAAAAGGAACTATAAAATTGAAAGTGGCAAAGGTGGATGCTGCCATTTATCATTATGGATGGGTTCGTCCCCCGGCTTTGATGACGAAAAAATCACATGCACTGGCAACCATACATAAAGGTGCTGAAAAAGCCAATCAAATTTATTCTCAACCTAATGAAATATTTAATTACGGACCTCTGGGCAGGCTAAAATTGTTTAATGATTCACACCCTGCTGTAATGCAGTCGTGGATTAAGAAATTCAACTGGAAAGACCAACTGAACTATGGTTCAACTCTGAAAATCAACCGCCCAAAAATGAAGCACGAGAAAATGAAATACCGTTTAGCTACCTGGATTGAGCAAAAGCTGTTTGGAGGCAAACGACTTTTTTACCATAGGAATTGGCGCATTATCAAAGTCTGATTATTTTTGTATAAAGGAATTGTGCCGCTGTTATGAAATATTTTTATTTCTTAGTCTTTTTTTTCCTTATCCTATATGCAAGACTGTATGCTCAGGGAAATTTTCAGGAACTGTTTCCCGGTAAGTATGGAAATGAATTGATGAATATCGTTCAGCAAAATTATAGCCCTACAACCACATTAAGCTATAATAATGCCCGGGACCTGCTTTATGCAGCCCTCGCCCGTAAATCTAACAACCAACTGGAAGGCTTGTATTCCGGATTTACCATTACCATTAATCCTGATGGAACCTCTCCACGTACAGAAGCTTATGAAAAAGGCATCAATTGTGAACATATCTGGCCTCAAAGTAAATGGACAGGTTCTTCCAATCCCAAATCCGACCTGCACCATCTTTATCCAACCAGAATTGAAGTAAATGCTGCCCGGGGCAGTTATCCTTTTGCCGAAATTGATGATTCCAGAACCGATAGATGGTATTACAAAGACAAGGAATTGTCAGAAACTCCTGCCTCACAAATCGATGAATACAGCGAACTGGATTTTGATGGCTATTTTGAACCCCGTGAAGCAAAAAAAGGTGATGTTGCTCGTGCCATTTTTTATTTTTATACAATTTATCATTCCTATGCGGATGCATCTTTTTTTGAAACCCAGAAAAAAACCTTATATCTCTGGCATGTCATGGACCCACCGGATGAAAATGAAACATGGAAAAACGATGTTATTTATACCCTGCA
>CAYNBC010000046.1:0-11453 GCA_964395255.1 uncultured Sphingobacteriales bacterium
ATAAAATATATATCATCACCTTGATGAATGTGGATAAAAACATGTATCTTTATTACCGTTCCAAAGCAATATATGACCAGCGCTCCGAAAATCCATTTGCCGAACCTGTGCAGGTTTATTCCAATGTAAAAAATGGTTTTGGCGTTTTTGGAGCTTACAGAAGTAGTCGAAAATATTTCAGTTTTTAGGAAGTTGTCTGCTTAGAATGAATTTCCATGCTTTTCTTCTTTTTTACAATTAACCAAAGAACAATGCCTGCCAGGATGAATGGGATGCTTAAAATCTGTCCCATATTCAGAGGCAAATGCTCTTCAAAGGGCACCTGATTTTCTTTGATAATTTCTATGAAAAACCGTGCTGTAAAAACAGCTATTAAAAAATAGCTAAAAATCAGGCCATGCGTAGTTTTTCCCTGTTTTTTGTAATAATAACTGATAAGAAAAATGAAAATCAACAAATAAGCAAGAGCCTCATATATCTGTGTGGGATGCTTGGGCTCTGTTTCCAGATTTCTTACGAAAATAAACCCCCACGGCAAGGTAGTAGAAACCCCGTAAATCTCACTATTCATCAGATTACCCATTCTAATCCAGAAGCCAGCGAGAGCTACCGTTATCGAAATTCTATCGATAAGTTGTAAAAAAGTAAATTCCGGATATTTTTTTACAAATAAATAAATGGCCAAAAGAATGGCAATAGCAGCCCCATGGCTTGCCAGCCCCCCTTTCCATACCATCAATATTTCCAGAGGATGTTTGAGAAAATAATCGGGTTCGTAAAAAAAGCAATGCCCCAGACGGGCTCCTACTATCGTAGCGACAAGCATATAAATTGTAAGCTTATCGAGCAACTCAATTGAATATCCTTCCTTTTTGAAAAATTTCGACATGATAAAATAGCCCAGATAAAAAGCAATAACGAAAAACAAACCATACCACCGAATATGAATAAACGAATTCGGAAATATTTCAGGATTTACATTCCAGTAGATGTAAGCCAGCATTATTTTACATTTTGATTTAACCAGTTAACAATAAATTCAAGCACTCCCGTATTTATGGTTTCTTCCAGTTGCCCGTATTCATCAATAGTACAGCGTTCACATTTTTGAAAAAGATGGTTCATGCCCTCAAAATTTTTTATCGTAAAAACAGGATTTTCTTCATTAATTTTCTGCAAAGCCTCTGAATTCTCTTTCCATGGGACCTGAATGTCCCGGGTACCGTAAAGAGCCAGAACGGGGCATTTGACCTGTTTGAGGTAAACACCGGGTTGAAAAGCGATAAAATACCGGAACCAGGGCGACAGTAGTGTCCGCACATTGACATCAATGCTTTTTTTATCAAAACCCATTTGCTTTTTCTGCTGGTTTGTAAAATTTCGTGTGTATTCCCTGTAGATTTTTCGAATAGCTTTTTCGGCTTTTTTGTCATCAGGTTCGGAGTTCAGTACCTCATAAATTTCTTTATTGATATTCACTGCTTTTTCAACCTCTTCCCTGTCTATATTCATGGAATTCAACACAAGACGGGTTTGTAAAATCATCAAATCCATTGAAGGAATGGCAGGACCTGCAAGCAACACGAGAAAAGCCAGGTCATTTCTCCGTGAAGCTACCATGGGTGCAATCATGCCGCCCTCTGAGTGCCCCAACAGACTTATTTTCAGCGTATCAATGTAATTCAGAGATTTCAGAAAATCAATAGCTGCTGCAACATCTGAAGCAAAATCTTCCGAAGTAGCGGAAGAAAAATCACCTTCGGACTCGCCTACTCCCCTGTCATCATAACGGAGAACTGCAAATCCATTCTTTGTCAGATAATCAGAAAGAACCAGAAAGGGCTTATGCCGGAAGATTTCTTCATCCCTGTTTTGAGGGCCACTACCTGAAATCAAAATAACGGAAGGAAAAGGTCCCTTCCCTTCAGGTAATGTTAATGTTCCGCTCAGTTTTACACCTGCCTTTTTATTGATAAATTCTACATCTGTACTTATATAGGGATATGGTGGTACAGGTTCCTGTGGGTGTTTTACCTTTTCTTCAATCTCTGATTTGCTCAAATTCAATGGCAGCTTAAAAACATTCTGTTTCCAGGTACCTGTAATCATAGTATCGGTCAAAGCAGCCGAATACATTCCTTTGATAGAGGAAAATTCTACCTCGAGTTGATTTTTCTTAATAACGACCCTGTCAGCTTCAATTCCATAAGCACCCTGATCGGGACTATCCATCGTACATTTCCAGTGTCCGGCATCATCCTGACTGAAATGAAAAACCAGTTTCAATGAAGCTTTGCCAATGTGAAGATAACCTGACCAGCTACCGGCAAGCTCCTGGGCTGAAACTTGATGTATAAAAAGAATAGATAAGAAAACAAAAAAGTAAAATACCCTTTTCAAAGCTCCTTTTTGCGAACAAATTTAAGTAAAGCAAAACGGATAAGCATGTTTTATTCTTCCCGGAAAAGAGACGAAAAAATGTGTTAAAAGTTATTTATAAGGTTTGAAATGAAATGTAACGGTACCTGTTTGTTCTTCAAAAGCATTGGGATTGGGAGTGAATTCCATTTGCAATGCAGCTTTTACAGCTTTTTGTACCAAGGGACCAGTGGTTAAGGTAGCGCCACCTTTGATGGTAGGTTCTGCCTTAATTACTTTTCCCTGCCTGTTGACAGTAATTTCAATAACTACTTTCTCGGCTTTCTGGTTTTCACCTGTAATTTTTGGAGGAGCCTTTACAAGTCCCCGGCCTGACAGATTGAAGGAAAAGCCGGTACCACTACCAGTACCATATTGACTGGCGTCCGGGTTTCCGTTGGGGTTGCCCTGCACGCCTTCATCACCTCCGCTTCCCTGACCAGCTTGTTTATCTGATTTTTTGAATTCAAATAAAGGATTGGCTTTTTTCTCTTCCTTAACTTCTTCTGTCTTTTCAGTACTTTCTTCAGCCTGAGTTTTATTCTCTTCCACAGGTTGTACCTGTTTTTCTTTGTTTTCCTGAGGTTCTTTTTTTGAAGATTCTATGACAGGGGCTTCTTCCACATCCTGTGTTAAAACTTCTTCCTGAGGCTGCTCTACGGGTACTTCTTCAGGTTGTGATTCAACAGGCTCCTCCTGAACAGATTCATGTTGTGGCTCAGGTGAGGATAAATTTTGAGCCGGAGCACCAATCTCGACATTTCCCAGCAAAACATAGGCACCCTCTTCTTCAGGATAGGGTAAGGGAGTTTTAAAACCAAGGATGATAAGCAATACCAGTGTAATGGCGATAAAAGCTACGGTACCCCAGGCTGCCCACTGGCGGTCTCTGGGTCTTGCTCCATCATCGTATTTGCTGGTTTTGTTTTTCATCCGTTTATTCAGGTTGCGTGGCAATAACGACTTTGGCAGTGAATTTATTACAAATTTTTAATGCTTCCACAAAATCCCCATAAGGTATGGACTGGTCGGCTCGTAGCACAATGGCTTCGTTCTCAGCTCCTGTCAGATATTTGCTGAGTTCCTGCTCCATCGTGAATTTATCCACCTGCTTATCTCCGACATAATATTTTTTATCGGCAGTTATGGAAACCGTAACCGTCTGTGTTGAAAGAGTCTGTCCGGTAGCTTTAGGCAAAAGCAATTTAATCGCATTGGGAGCCACAAAAGTTGAAGTCAACATAAAGAATATCAATAAAAGAAAAATGATATCCGTTAAAGAGGACATGCTGAATTCAGCTTTGATTTCATTATATCTTCTGAGTGCCATAATTAAGCGGGTTCATGAAGTACATCAATAAATTCAACAATAGTGGTTTCCATCAGGAAAACCACTTTTTTAACCATGGCTGTTAAAGAATTATAACCCAGGTATGCAAGAATGCCAATTGCCAGACCGGTAGCTGTAGTTACCATGGCTTCATAAATGCCTCCGGCAAGCAGACCCGGGTCAATATTATTGCCAGCTGTTGAAAGACGGTAAAAAGCTTCAATCATACCGGTGACGGTTCCTAAAAAGCCAAGCATGGGAGCAGCACCGGCAATGGTGGCCAGAGTAGTAAGTTTTTTCTCCAGCTTAAAAATTTCCAGATTACCCACATTTTCAATCGAACTGGCAATGTCCTTTAATGGATTGCCCAATCGCGAAATACCTTTTTCTATCATCCTTGCAATAGGGCTGTCGGTAGCCATGCATAATGAACGGGCTCCCTGTACATTGCCCGAGATGACCAGGTCGCGTATCCGGTTCATAAAATTATCATCAATTTTAGATGACCTTTTTATAACCAGATATCTTTCGATGAAAATATAAACACCAATGACAGCCAGTAAAGCAAGGGGAATCATAATCCACCCCCCTTTCAGCAGCAATTCAAGTAACGATAATTTTTCATAAGTAGGCTCTGCAGCTGCTTCGGTCGCTGAGTTCATAATTACTTGCATCAATATCATATCCTCTTATTTACAATGTTAATATCCAGATGTTTTTAACACCTTTCTTTTTCAATTCATTAAAAAACATAATGCATTCCTGCCGGTTTTTGAAAGACGCCATGGAAACCCGGTAATGTGTTTTATCCGAAGTAAGGATGGCTGCATTATAACCCTGTTCTTGTAGCTGGTTGAGAAATTCTTTTGCATTTTCTTTATATTGAAAAGACCCTGCGATGATATGAAATTTAAAAGTTTCTTTGTGAAAATTATTCACAAATTCAGTGTCCGGGTTTTCTTTATTCTCAGGCTTTTCAACACCAACAGCTCTTTCTTTATCCACATTGGTTTCCTGAGAAATTTCTTCTTTCTTAACGGAAGAAGTACCTGAAATAATATTTTCAGAATTAGAAGTATCCAGAATCGAGGAAATCTGACCGGTCTGCATCTGCGGGTAAAAAGGTTCCTTAACCAGAAACAAATACCATAGAAAAGCAAGTACAGGCAGATAAGCCATTACCGAATAGGTAACCAGATGATTGTATTTTCTGGACGAAATCTTTACACGCGCACGGCCGGGACGGGTTGATGTCACTTCCTCATTGCTAAATCCGGGAATAAAATATTCTTTCTGAATGGGTTCAAGAGCGACTTCCTGCAGTCCAAAATACCTCGGGTCATGATTTACTGAAAAATCAGGAATAAACTCCGGAATACCTTCATTCATTTTGAATTGCCCCAGCCCGGGTAGTTCAAGACTCCCCTTCTCCTCCAGGGTTTCCCGCCAGTATTTTATAGTGGTTTCGATAATTTTCATTGCTTCCGGATAAGTAATTCCTTTTTCTTTACTAAGGTGGTGGGCAAGAAAACCATCATTCTCTACCAGTGAAGGATTAAACCGAATTTCTTTGAATGGCGGACGTATGGTTTGTTTTTCTATGTCAATCCGGGAAGATTTAAAATTACCGACAAAAGCTCCGAAGCCGGGAACCAACACGAAATCATGTTCGTAAAGCAATCTGGAAATAAATTCATGTAATTCAAATCGATTCATATACTCCTGGTCAATATCCCTCTACTGGCAAATATCTTAATTTAGCTACAATTATTTTAAACCCGTTGAAAATATTTTAACTGAAAGAATGAAAAAATATTGTACAGAAATAGAACATATTTTTTTCTTACCCATTTGAAATAGCCAGGCGTTTGTGTTCGGAATAAATAGTTAATTACAAAGAATCATTTCGCATAAAAATGCGGCCCTATTTTATTTTTCACTGGCTTCAGCCATCTGATTTAAATCTTTGACAAATTGTTCGATTTCTTTTTCCGAGAAACCTTTTTCCTGAGCGGCTGCCTCGAGAGTACCCCAAATAGGCTCGCCACATACAATGCATCGAATACCTTTCTCTCTCAGATAAGTAACTGCTTCAGGAAGTGTATTTACAAGTTCTTCGATAGTAATGTCTTTACTGATTTTCATGATTCAGGATTTTTATACCTTTTGTCAAACTACTTGCCAGAATTATTTTCAGGATATTCAATTACTTGAGCTGTACAAAATATTCCCCATTCCGCAGAATATGATTAACTTGCAGTATCAGTGTAAATAACAGATGGACGAAAAATTATTACAATTTATCTGGAAGCACGGATTATTTGATACCACCGAACTCAAAACGGTTTCCGGTGAGCCCCTTGTAATTTTGCATCGTGGAACATGGAACAACGGTGAAGGGCCTGATTTTCAGAATGCACGCATCCGGATTGGCAATACGCTCTGGGCAGGTCATGTTGAGATTCATCTGAATAGTTCGGATTGGTTTAAACACGGACATTCTCACTCAGCACAATACCAAAATGTCATACTGCATGTTGTTTTGACCGATGACAGAAAATCCCCTGATGAACTTGGTCATATACCTGTTCTTGAATTATGGAACCGTATTGACGGGGAATTACTCAACAATTATAAAAAGCTGATGAAAAAATCAACATGGATACCCTGTGCTCAGGATGTAAAGTCGGTCGATTCCTTGATTGTATCTTCTTTTGTGGACAGGCTGGTTGCTGAAAGGCTTGAAGACAAGAGTAAAGCCATCATGCAATGGCATCGTGAATGCGATGAACAGTGGGAAGTTACTTTTTTTCATGCCCTTGCCAGGTCAATGGGCTACTCCAGAAATACCGAAGCTTTTTTGATGCTCGCGTCCCGAACACCCTTGAATATTATTGAACGCCACAGGGACAACCTTCTCCAGCTGGAAAGCCTTCTTTTCGGTCAGGCTGGTTTGCTCTCACCCTTTTATAAGGATGAATATCCTCAAACACTCTGGAAAGAATACCTGTTTTTGCGCCAAAAATACAGTTTGACTCCCATGACAGGCAAAGAATGGATATTTGGCCAGTTAAGACCTTCCAATTTCCCTACTATCAGGATAGCCCAGCTGGCAGCTTTATTTCACAGGCATACTCGCCTGCTGAAAACAATATGCGATTTGAATCATATCCAGCAACTTTATGAACTGTTTGGTATTGAAGCTTCTGCGTATTGGAATCACCATTACCGTTTTGATCAGATGTCAGCCACAAACAGAACCAGAAAACTGGGCAAAAGCACCATTCATTTGTTGATAAACAACACTGTAATTCCAGTCCTTTTTGCTTATGGAAAAGAAAGCCTGAAAAGGGAATTAAGCGATAAGGCTCTGGAATGGTTATTTGTCCTTCCACCTGAAAAAAATTCAGTTCTTGATAAATTTACGAGATGGGGATTCAGAAATAAATCAGCTGCTGATAGTCAGGCACTGATGTATTTGAAAAAAAATTATTGCGAACCCAGATATTGTCTGGATTGTGCTATTGGTGCCCAACTTGTTAAGGGAAAATTTGCTCTATAGCAATATCCGGTATTGCTATAAAAAATGACAAATCGGCTGTTATGCTGTATTTATAAATGCGGCACTGTAATTGTTTTTTGCCGTGAAAAATTTTTTACCATGAAAATTGTTGAAATCGATTCACACGAACATCTGTTAAGCCAGATTCAAAACCTGAAAAGAAGTTTTGTATTGCTCTACAAAAAGGGTTCGGAAAGCAGTGAGTGTGCGTTAAAAAATATCAAGGAAAGCCGTAACCAGGATGATGATTTCACATTATTTTTGGTTGATGTATCCCGGGTTCGTGACATTCACAGCCGGTATAATGTTACTACGGCTCCTTCATTGCTGGAATTTGCAGGAACGGAATTTAAAAATATCGTGAAAGGCTGTAATAATCCTTCTTTTTACACCACATTTATTGAAAATATCCAGCTTTCTATCGAAGAACCGGGTGAAAAACCCCAACCGCGGGTAACGGTCTATTCCACGCCAACATGTACATGGTGTAATACCCTGAAGGCTTATTTGAGAAAACACAAAATACGTTTTACGGATATTGATGTAAGCCGTGACCCTGAAGCTGCCAGAGAAATGGTTCGACTCAGCGGGCAGCAGGGAGTACCACAGACTGTTATCAACGGTCGTGTCATTGTCGGATTTGACAAAGCAAGAATTAACGAAATGCTGGGAATTAATGGATAAACTAACATAAATTAAAATGCTATGAAAGAATTACAACCTCTTAACCAGAATGTTTTACTTGACCTGAACGAAGAAAACAAAGAACAAAAAACAAAAGGCGGTATCATTATACCTGATACGGCTAAAGAAAAACCTTCTTATGCCAGAGTCCTGGCTATCGGTAATATTGAAGATTGCGAAATTTCTGTAGGCGATGTGGTTTTTTACAAAAAATATTCAGGCACAGAAATAGAGTTTGAAGGGAAAAAATATCTTTCCATTCCCTATTCAGAATTATTAGCCAAAATCGTAGAAACAGAAGAAATCTAAAATTTCAAAGGTTGCCTTTCAGGAGGCAACCTTAATTTTTATTAACTATTCGATTACCGGCTTTTCAGAAACTCCCGGGTAGTTAAAACCTTTGCATAAACCCGTAGTGTGCTCAGTGTGGATAAATGAACCATACGGGCAGGGATCGTATCTCCCTGGTAAACTAAATCTTTTGTAGCACACGCGTCTTCAATCAGAATAACCGTAAAGCCCAGATCATGGGCAGCCCGGACAGCTGCTTCGACACACATGTGTGTTTGCATCCCTGCAATGACAAGCGTATCCACTTCTTTTTGTTTCAGGTATTCCAGCAATGGGGTTCCATAAAAACAATTGACTTCCGATTTTTCAATAACTTTTTCACCTTCTTGCGGTTTGACAGCTGAGTAAAATTCACCCTGCCTGGAGCTTTTGTGCCTTACATGAATAACCTCCCATTGATTTTTTCTGAAATAATCCAGCAATAGTGCTGCCTGTGAGGCTGCTTTTTCGGGGTCCTTCAATTCGGCAAATCCACCGGGAAAATAGAATTCCTGTATATCTATCAGCAGGAGTGCCATCGGGGAATTCTGAGCCAGCATATTAGCCGGAATGATCAATATCCACAAAAGGCCGATAAGTTTAGTCATTAAGTTCACTTTTTAAAAATAACTCATTAAAAATCCAAAAAGAAAAAATGTTCGACTATTTACGCTACCTCAATAGCCTCATCAATAGTTTTTCCAGCCTTTTTCTTTCAAAGCACTGGATTTCTGCTCAACCTTAGCGGACTGGGCATTTTTGAAATCCATAAATTTTTGCATCAAAGCATCATCCGAAAGAGCCAGTATCTGAACCGCCAATAAAGCTGCATTTTTTGCAGCATTAATGCCCACTGTAGCTACAGGCACACCCGGAGGCATCTGAACGGTACTGAGCAAAGCATCCAGGCCGTTTAAGTTTCCTCCAGCAATAGGAACGCCTATTACAGGTAAAGGTGTATGAGCAGCCAGTACCCCGGCCAGATGTGCAGCAAGCCCCGCTGCAGCAATAATTACATGGATGCCTTCCTGATGAGCACGTGACGAAAAAGCTGCTGCCCTATCGGGTGTTCGGTGAGCAGAAATAATGTCTATCGTAAAAGGAACCTCAAATTCCTCAAGTGTTTGTGCAGCTGTTTTCATGATTTTCAAATCTGAATCACTGCCCATAAGTATGGCTACACGCGGTTTTTGTGCATTCATCTTTTAATATTTAAAAATTTTCTTCGAGAAAATCTGCTGACCATCAAAGACCCTCAAGATATATACACCGACAGGTAAATGGCTTAAATCCAGAGATAGATTTTGGGTGATTTGAACAGGCATTAAGTGCCCGGTCATATCTATCAGCTGAACCTCCGTAATGCTTTTGGTACCGGAAGTTCTAAGATACAATGTATTCCGGACAGGGTTGGGATAAACCTGGATGGACGATTGTAGTTTATTAGTTTTTATCTTCTGAACAATCGGTTTACTTGAAAATACAGGTCGAATCATAGGTGCACCCTTAACAGAGGAAGATTTCCATCCTGAACTTGTATAATAATGTAAATGTGAATTGGGCGTTACTGGAGCACTGTCACCCAGTATTCTGAAATAATTCATATCCAGCCCTACATTCATAAAAAAATCGCTGTATTGTTCCCATCCTATATAAAAATGCTGAGGAACAGCGATGGCTGAATCAAAAGGGAAATAATAAAATCCATTGGGTTTCCTGTTGTCAACATCCGGTGTCAGCGTATCCATCGTATAAATGGGCAGCTCCTGATAGTTGCTCCAGACATGAATGCTGAAAGTCATTCTTGCTCTGGTTTCATTCGATTGATTGAAATAAATCATTACACCCCGCAGAGAATCATCAACAGGATAATTGTTCAACAATTCAAATTCAAGGGCAACAATCGAATGGGTTGCATTGATAATTCCATAGCCTTTTTCAGGTATGCCATCGTCATAGGCATAAAAGTTTGAAAACTCCTGCCAGGTATGCCCGTAATTATTATCCCAGTGCTGGTCTCCCAGAAAGTTGAAGTTCACTACCTGATAATACAATGAAAAATTATCAGCAGCCGAAACTTCCTGAAATTTAAACTCATTTTGAACCTTCGTGGTAACAGGGAAAGTAAGAATATCATAAATATCCTGACTGTTAGCATTATCGTTAAACATAATGCGCTGTTGGTCGAAAGTGTCCAGAATTTCATATCCCCCACGCGCCTTCAATGGTTGATTGTAAAGATTACGAACCGTAATATCCAGTTGTTGCCTGAGTTTTGATTTATCCTGTATCAAATGCTTCCAGGGTACAGAATAATAATTCTGAACCAGTGATGGAGGTGGATAAACTACTGCCAGATCTTTGTGATAAAGGTTGTTGTATTTTCTCTTGGTAGCCAGAAGTACATAATCCAGATTCCAGTGGTCGACATTCCCGGCCCTGTTGGCGTAATTGGCAAACCGGAATTGAAATGTACTGTGATAAAAATAAGCAATAGTATCCTGATTTTGATTAACAAGCATCTCGGGAATATGAATAATCACCTGTTTGAATTCGTCCAGTTTTTTCCCCGGCACACTCCATAATCTATACCATGCATTGGAATCCCAGTAAGTTCCCTTCCATAACCGTATAGGCTTGATTTCCAGAACCAGCGAATCGTAGGATTCAGGTTCATCACCCAATCCCTGTGGCTGATAGAAAAAACTCAGGTAAATCGAGTCTTTGTCTGAATAGGAACTCAAATCAATAAACACCGAAGTCAATTTATCGGCTATCTGCCCGAATGAATTCACTGCTCCAGGGTCATAGGGCATGCCGTATTCGTTCAATCCGTCAAAAGTGGCTACGCCTGAAGAAGGAGGCAGAACTGCAAAACTTTTATTGACAAACACATAGCGGTCAGCCCAGAGTGAGTCGACCGGGTAGGGCCCGTCATAAGTAAAATCATCAAAAAAAGGAACACTGAGATCAAAGGTGTCAAGGTTTCTTCTATCCCGGCTTTGCAGTTTATGTACGGTCGAAATCAGAGATGGATTTATTTCGAGGGAGCGTAATTGCTCAACCTGTCCATATCCATTGAAAATGAACGGATTGATTATAGCCAGAAGCAGGAATAACTTAAATCTG
>CAYNBC010000047.1:0-11401 GCA_964395255.1 uncultured Sphingobacteriales bacterium
TTAAATTTTTACCTCTGACAGAGTTGTTATAAAATTGCAGCGAATTCAATTTTTAAAAATAAAATAAAAAAGTAAAATTATGGCTAAAATAAAACCATTCAGAGGCATCAGGCCCGTTAAAGATAAAGCGCATCTTGTTGCTTCTAAGCCTTATGATGTTTTGAGTTCGGCAGAAGCCCGGGAAGAAGCTAAAAATAATCCTTATTCTTTTCTGCATGTTGTTAAAGCTGAAATTGATTTACCGGACGACATTGATATTCATTCTGAACCAGTATATCAAAAAGCCCGTGAGAATTTCGAAAACATGCTAAAAAACGATATTCTTTTTCAAGACCCTGAAGAGTACTATTACCTTTATAAGCAGGTGATGGGTGAGTGGTCACAAATAGGGCTCGTAGCTGCTTCTAGCACCGATGATTATTTTAACGATGTAATTAAAAAACACGAATTTACCCGTCCTGAAAAAGAGCAGGACAGAATCAATCATTTCAATACGGTAAATGCCCACACAGGACCTGTCTTTTTAACTTATCCAGATGTAAAAGATATGAATAAAATTGTGGATGATTTTATTGCTAACCACGAACCGGAATATGACTTTCAGGCAGATGACGGTGTTCAACACACATTATGGGTGATAAAAGACAAAGATGTCATTGAAAATATTACCCGGATATTTGAAACCCAGATTCCTTACACTTACATAGCTGATGGTCATCACAGGGCTGCATCCTCGGCCAAAATTGCTCATCTGAGAAAAGCTCAGAACCCTCATCATACAGGTAATGAAGAATACAATTATTTTCTAACTGTTCTGTTTCCTGCCAATCAACTCAATATCATTGATTACAACAGGGTAGTCAAAGACCTTAATGGACTGGAAAGCCAGGAATTCCTGTCGAAGCTAAATGAAGTTATGGAAATTGAAAAATCAGAAAATCCCTATAAACCGGTAAAAGCCCATGAGTTTGGAATGTATCTCGAAGGACATTGGTATAAACTAACAGCTAAGCCCGGAACTTACAAAGAAGATGATCCGCTGGATGTACTGGATGTATCTGTTTTGCAAAAAAATGTTTTAGACCCCATCCTGGGTATTAAAGACCCGCGTACTGATAAAAGAATAGATTTCGTAGGTGGTATAAGAGGCCTGGGAGAACTGGAAAAAAGAGTCAACAGTGGAGAAATGAAAGTTGCTTTTGCCGTTTATCCTGTTTCCATTAAGCAATTGATGAACATTGCAGATTCAGGTCAGGTGATGCCTCCAAAATCTACCTGGTTTGAGCCCAAGCTACGCAGCGGGCTGATAGTACATAGCCTTGAATAACAGTTGTTTATAAAGATTCTTTTTTCGAATTTAATTTAGAAGAAACATTATTTGATGAAGGGAATAATTTCCCCATGAGAGGTGTCTAATGTTTTCGCAATAGAATTTCTTCATAAATTGGTAGAAATTGAATAATTTTAATCAAAAATTGAACTTATAAAATATGAAAACTGTTATAAGATTACTAAGCATGGGGTTAATGTTCATCCCTTTTATGGTCTGGGCTCAGCAAATAACAGAAGTCAATCCCGATACCATATATCAAAGCCAAAATGTCTGGCTGGAGATTAACGGTAGTAACACGCAGTTTACCGGTATTCAATCCGCCAATCAGGTGGTTTTAAGAAGAGGAATGATGAACATCATTTCCTCCGACACGATACATGCTATCAATGACACATTTTTAAAAGCACATTTTAGTTTGGGGACGCAAACCCCAGGACTTTATGAACTCAGAATCAATATGGGAGCCGGCCAGTTTTTGAGGCTGCGAAATGCTGTAACCCTACTTCCAGACCCGAATGCACCTGCCATTATAAATGTAAATCCCGACACCGTCATGACTGGAATGGTTTTCGGACTGGAAATTGAAGGTAAAAACACACATTTTCAGAATGGAGGCAACCTGCTTGTGACTCTACAAAGAGGCATGGGGCAAAATTATCAACCCGACTCTATAACCATATCCAGTCAAACATTCATGAAAGCCTGGTTTTATCTTCCTTTTTCTGCTGTAACAGGCTATTATTCCCTGATTGTCCGGAATGATTCTGACGGAGTAATTCAACGCAATAATGCATTGTTTGTGCAGGCAAATCCCAATTCGCCCCGGCTTACTTTTATTAGTCCGAATCGTGCAGGTCAGGGAGACACCGTTATACTGGAAGTTCACGGAGAAAACACCCATTTTAACGCTCCCAATGGTGTATTGATGATGTTAAGACAGGGGAATCAAACCCAGATAAATCCCGACTCCACCCGTGCTCTTTCGGATACTGTTTTTCTTGCCTATTACCAGTTTCCTGTCTCAGCACCACTGGGATTTTATACAGCTAT
Source organism: uncultured Sphingobacteriales bacterium (assembly GCA_964395255.1). Lineage (GTDB taxonomy): Bacteria > Bacteroidota > Bacteroidia > CAILMK01 > JAAYUY01 > CAYNBC01. The sequence continues at coordinate 2,384 of CAYNBC010000047.1, forward strand.
GGTACTTGATGCTATAGATGGTCAGCTTAATCTGGCTAATGCCATCGAAATTGTTCAGTCCACCTATTCGCCTCAAATAACAGCCGTCAACCCTTCCCGCGTTTACAGGGGCGATACGGTAATCATAGAAATTCATACTTCCAATACAAGCCTTACACAGAGCACATCTCTTTATGTTAGTTTCCGTCAGGGATTCAGGGCTCTTCCTGTTGATTCCGTAAATGTAATCAATGATACTTTGATAAAAGTGTATATGAGAATTTCACCGAATGCACCAACCGGTATGTATGCTCTGGTCATCCAGGGAACACCTGAAGGTACATTAACCCTTAATGATGCCCTGGAGGTTTTGATTAATCCCAATGAACCTCTCATTTTGTATATAGACCCAGACTCAACTTATCAGGGTACACAGCTATGGGTTTCGTTTTATTGCAGAAACACACATTTTCTTTCAGATACCAATCTGGAAGCTGTTCTTCAACTGGGGCAATTTTACCAATATCAAAGTGATTCCATTTCAGTCATTAACGATACGCTATTGAAGGCTCATTTCGATATACCCATGAACGCCCAGACAGGTGTATATTCAGCAAGAATTAACAACCTGAACAACGGTTCTTTGATGCTTCCCAATGCTTTTACCATTCTGTTATCCCCTTATGCTCCCCGCATAAAATCTTTTGCCCCGGTTTACGCCTATCAGGGCGACAGTATTATTTTAACTATTAAAGGAGCTTATACACACTTTACCACATGGCAAGGTACTGTCGTAAACCTTAGAATGGGTTTTGGAAGCAATATTAATGCTTATAAATATGATATTGTGAGCGATACAGTATTGCTGGCTTATCTAATTATTCCTGAAACCGCTCCTACGGGCTTTTATACGCTACTTATTTCCTCCAATTCTGAAGGACCCTTTATACAACCTCAGGCATTCGAAGTCAAACCTGCACCTACTTCACCGCAAATTATGTATGTAGAACCTCATTCTGCAAGGGCTGGAGATCAAGTTACTCTCAAAATTTTCTGCAAAAACACCCAATTGACATCCGAGAACAACCTGAGCGTAAGACTTAATATGGGCTTTGGCAACAGGATTAATGCCTCATCTGTGAATGTCGTCAATGACACATTAGTAACTGCAATATTTGATATTTCCCAGAATGCAAGACCCGGTCTTTACAATGTTCAATTATTGAATTTGAGTACCGGCAACCTGAACCTTCCCGGAAGCTTTGAAATCAGACCTCCTTATGGAATTCCTCAATTGACAGGCATTACACCAGCAAAAGGTAAACGAAATGAAAAGCTTGTGATAAAAATTTACGGCAGTGGAACCCATTTTTCAGGAAGCCAGAACACAGTTCAATTCAGTATTTTCAACCAGTCCTATACACCGGAATCCATCAGTATTGTCAATGATTCTTTGATGCAATGCAATATTACTTTTCCTCCACAGGCATATCTGGGATTTTATTCCGTCAATGTTACCAATGATATCGACAGGCAAATGAACCTTCCACAGGCATTTCAACTGGTCAGCTATACACCTGAACCAGGCATTGTATCCATAGACAAAGACACACTCTATACAGGAAACCAATATGAAATAAAAATCATTAGCACCGAAACCCGGTTTCTTCTGGATGATGTAATCCATATCTGGATGCAATCCTCCTCCCAGAAATTGGCTTCAGACAGCTTTCATGTTATTCATGACAGTTTGCTGATATCATACTGGACTGTACCGGCTAAGAGCTCAACAGGAAATTATGATTTGTATGTATTTACCGACAGGGAAGATACCATGAGCCTTAGCGATGCTGTTTACCTGATGGATACCACCACTTCATTACCTGAAAATTACGGCAAAGTGCTTTTTACCCTTTATCCCAACCCCTTCACGGATGAAATATTTATTATACCTGAAAACAAATCAATTGCAGAGACATTTTATCTTGTGGTATTTAATGTACGGGGACAATTCGTTTCTAGGAAAGAGATTAAATGGAATAGTTCTGAATCCATCAAAACATCCAGCTGGGCACCGGGTGAATATTTGATATATCTTTATAACAGGAACAATCACCTACTATTTAAAGGAAAATTATTGAAAATCAAATAACCTCCATCTTCATAGGATTTTGCATATTTAGCTCCTGGCTCAAAACAGGAGAGGTTTGTTTCTAATTTTTCTTAATGTTTAAGGCTTATTTCGTATATTTACAAGCCTTAATTTTTTCTTATATTTAAAAATACCTTAAAATAAAACATCATGATGGCAAATCTTAAAACAAAATATCTTGGAATTGAAATCAATTCTCCTGTCGTAATAGGAGCAAGCAATCTTGTTAATCATCCGGATAACCTGAAAAAACTTGAAGAAGCCGGAGCAGGTGCGATAGTTTATAAATCCCTGTTTGAAGAACAAATTCTTCTGGAAAATTATCAATTTGAGCAGGAAATAACTGCATACAACGAACGGTATGCTGAAATGCAATCTCTCTTTCCCAGAATTAAGCATGCCGGGCCCAAAGAACATTTGCTGAATTTTGAAAAGGCCAAAAAAGCTTTAAGCATTCCATTAATTGCAAGTTTGAATTGTATCAGTGAGGAAACCTGGGGGCAGTATGCCAGAGAATTGGTTAATGCCGGAGCAGATGCACTCGAATTGAATTTTTATTCTGTTCCCAGAGATTTTAATGTCACAGACAAAGCCATAGTTCAAGCACAGATAGAAACGCTGGAAGAAGTTATGAGCGTAGTAAAAATACCTGTTTCCGTCAAATTAAGTCCCTTTTATTCCAATCCTTTGTATGTGATTTCCGAAATGGATTCTGCTGGAGCCGCAGGCTTCGTCTTATTCAACAAGTTATTTCAGCCCGATATTGACATTGAAAATGAATCGACATTTTACCCTTACCATGTTAGCAGTCCTGATGATACACGACTGGCACTTCGATTTGCCGGTTTATTATACGGTCATATTAAAGGAGACATTATTACATCAGGAGGTATATATGAAGGTGAAGATGTAATCAAAATGATACTTGCCGGTGCATCCTCCGTTCAGGTGGTTAGTGTTGTCTATAAAAAAGGAATTCAGCATATTAAAACCATGCTTGATGATATTTCAAACTGGATGCAAAACAAAGGATACAAATCCATAAATGATTTTAGAGGTAAACTTTCCAATAAAAACCTGAAAGATCCATTTGCTTACACAAGAGCTCAATATGTTGACATATTGCTAAATGCCGAGAAGATTTTTGAAAATTATTCTCTTATCTGAAAAATAAAATTTCAGTCTTATGAATAAAATATATCTGGCTTTAATCTTTGTAATTACCATAGGTACCGGATATTCACAAACCGTTTCATTATATGCCGGACAACCACAAACTCCAGGTCATAATCCAACAGGTGTAAACCGATTAAGTGCCTACCTGGCATATCCTTTTGGTCTTGCTTTCGACAGCCAGGGAAGACTATGGATTACCAATTATGGGGGTGATTACGGTTCAGGGGAAACAGGTCATACTATCAGTGTAATTATGCCTAATGGCACCCTTTACACACGCTCAGGCACATATGGTCAACCCTGTCTGAAAACCGGTACTGGAATAGGCCTGGTAAATACCCGTTACACCAATCCTGCAGGTATCGCTATTGGGCCGGGAGATACCATTTATATTGCTGACCAGGGGAATCATGTTATCCGTATTATGACACCACTTACCTCCCTTGCCAATCCTCAGACTTCCACAGTACTGGCAGGAAAATATTCTTATGTAAACCCTACCGATTATTGTTATACTACTTATCCGGGTTTCAAAGATGGTCCCGGACATAAAGCCCAGTTTAACGAACCCACAGGCATTGATGTTGATGATTCCGGAAATGTTTATGTTGCTGATAAAAACAATCATTGTATTCGTAAAATAGACCGCCACAGAAGAGTAACCACGATAGCCGGCCAGCCCGGTGTTCCGGGTGATGTTGATGGTCCGGCACTTTCAGCCAAATTTAACTATCCAACAGGTGTTTATTACGACAAAAACACAGGAGATTTATATATTACCGAATTTGGTAACGGTCAGCTCAGGAAGCTGAGTGCAAACGGTCAGGTGACTACTATCGTTGACGACCCTTTAAACTCATTTCCTATCTGGACATGGAACCCCATTGATGTCAGAATTGACAACCTGGGTAATATTTATATTTCAGACTCATACCGTATCTTAAAACACAAGGGTAATAAAACATCTGTATTTGCCGGTGGTCCTTACCACAACGGTTATGCAGGTTATGTAAATGATACCGGGACAGCAGCCCGATTCGACAACATCAAACAACTTGCTGTTGACCCCAACAACAATAATTATATTTATGCTGCAGATTTTAACAATCAAGCTATCCGAAAAATAGTTATTTGTCAGGATTACAAACCCACCATTACCACAAGCGGGAATACCATTACCTGTCTGGGCGATACGGTTACTTTAACCGCTGAAGCCGGTTTCAACTCTTATAGCTGGTCCACAGGAGACACTACCCGCACCATCAAAATAACTAAAAAAGGTTCCTATAATGTAGTTTGCACGGTACTAAACGATGATGGCTGCTATGGTTATTCCGACCCCATACATGTAGAAATTAACCAGTTAACTCCGAATATACAGCTGGACGGACCATCTCAATTTTGTGATGGAGGTTCTGTTCTTCTCATTGGTCAGGGAGGACTCGATTACTACAAATGGCAAAAAGACGGGGTTACCGTTAAAGAAGGTGTTCAGGGTGTAGCCTCTTCATTGAAAGTAACTTCATCCGGAAATTATACTCTTATTGGTACCAAAGGCCCCTGTACAGGAACCTCCAAAGTGGTAAAAATCGTTGTTACAGACCATGTTGTTCCCACAATTGATATTGACGGAGATACCAATCTTTGTGACGGAGACCGTGTTATTATGCAAACCCGCGCAAGTTATGATACTTATGATTGGAAAAAAGACGGCACTTCAACAGGTATAACTTCCAGAAGTATTACCATAACTCAAGCCGGAAGTTATAGTGTTTATGTTACACATCAGGCTACCAACTGTACAGGAGAGTCTTATCCCATCCAGGTAACCGTAAGACCTGCCCCTGATAAACCAACAATTACCGTACTGGCCGACTCTACATTGCAGTCCAGCTCCCCTACAGGTAATCAATGGTACCGCTATGACAGTTTGCTCCCCGGAGCCACAGGTCAAACTTTTAAACCCGACCGTCCCGGCTATTATAAAGTAGCTGTTACCAACAGTTATGGCTGTACCAAATTTTCAGACCCCATCAATTATGGAAACACTTCCGTGGATGATTACCTCAACCTCAAACAATTTACGGTTTATCCTGTACCGGCAAATCAATCTGTGTATTGCAAAGGCCAGCACTTGAGCAGCGGTACCGCCATTATTTCGGTTAAAAATATTCTGGGGCAAACCGTGTTTCAACAAAAGGTCAGGTACTCAGAAAAACTCAATTATAAAATAGATGTAAGTAGCTGGAAACAGGGAGTGTATTTTCTTGAAATCAACGAAGGAGACTTAACATATACTTATAAAATCATTAAAGCTGTTCCCTGATAACTATATGAATTAATTGGTTTAACTTTGCCACGCCAATTTAAAGCGAATATCATAGGATATTCCACATAATTCTTAGAATTACTGAACTTATGCTAAGCAGAAGACACCTCCGGATAAAAGTAATGCAAAGCCTCTTTGCGTATTATATTTCCGATGGAACATCCACAACAGCTCAGAGCCTGCGTGAACTGGAAAAAAATATTCAGGATTTTTACCGCTTATTTCTTCATCTTATTTCATTTCTGAAAGAACTATACGATTTTATCGAGGAATATGACCATGAGTCGCGAACGGTGTATATCCCTTCTGCTCAGAAGATTCAGCCCAATAAAAAATTTTATGATGGTATAATAGCTCGTAAAATCCGCCAGGATAAAAATCTGGCTCAACTTATTGAAAAGGAAAAAATCTTCTGGCAACCGGACGATAAGGATTTGTTCAGAAAAGTATTCAATGATTTGAAAAACAATGAAAATTATCAGGATTATATCAATTCTGAAAATGAAGAAATCTGGGAAGAATTCGATATTATTTCTTTTGTTCTGAAACATTACCCTCAAAATTTCGGTGCCCTGGCTCAGTATTTCGAGGCAGAATACCTGAACTGGTACGATGATTCAAAAACAGCTATTCAACAGGCTGTTAAAACCATAAAAAAATGTGTTTCCGAAAATGAAGATATGGCCTTGATAATTCCAGAATCTCCCATGAAAGATGAAGATAATATGGAATTTGCGCGTGATTTGCTAAGGAAGGTAATAGAAAATGATATGGAACTGGATTCCTATATTACCGGTAAAATTGAAAAATGGGAACCCTCGCGAATTATGCTTATCGACAGGATTATCTTAAAAATGGGCATAGCCGAATTTTTATATTTTCCATTGATACCCACTAAAGTAACTATCAATGAATGTATTGAACTTTCAAAAAATTACAGCTCACCGCAGAGCCGGAAATTTATCAATGGGGTTCTCGACAACCTGCTGAATATGTTCAAACAACAGGGAAAAATTAACAAAACGGGTATTGGTTTGCTTGAATAAAATCATAAAAGTGATGAATAGGAGTGTTGTTATTGTATTGTCCTTAATGGTTCTGGTCGTATCATCCTGTCAAAACAAAAAATCTGGGAAAAATGATGAAGTGGACACTTCGGTTATTAACAACCCGGCTACTCTCTCCGATAAACCAGGTAAAAACAAAGTTCCCATCATGACTTTTGAAAAAACCATTCATGACTTTGGTCAAATCCGAGAAGGTGAAAGAGTATCTTATTCCTTTAAATTTACCAATACCGGAACTGCCCCCCTTGTGATTTCAAATGTAGTACCTTCATGTGGTTGTACAGTACCTGAATGGCCCAAAGAACCCATTGCACCCGGAGAAAGTGAATACATAACGCTCATTTTTGATAGCAAAGGCCGAAGTGGTAATTTTCTAAAAAATGTTAGTATTTTTGCCAATACAATCCCTAATCAAACTGTACTGGAAATAAAGGGATTTATTAAAAAATAATTATATGAACACTTTATTAAACATTTTACTGTTTTCGACTCAATCTCCGGGTAACGGCTCTTCTACATTGATTATGCTGCTGTTGATGTTCGTCATTATTTACTTTTTTATGATTAGACCTCAAAGTAAAAAAGCCAAAGAACAAAGACAATTTAAAGAGCAATTGAAGAAAGGAGATAAAGTCGTTACCATAGGAGGTATTCATGGTAAAATTGTAGATGTAAAAGAAAATTACTTCTTACTTGAGATAGCCGATAATGTGAAAATTAAAATTATGAGGGATGCTATCTCCATGGAATCCACGATGGCTTTAAATAAAGAATAATAAAACAGGAGCGGAATCAGACTTTGAAAAGATTTATACCGCAAATCCTTAAAAAATTCATAAACGATAAAAGCAAAGGGGTTTTTATAGCTTCTTTGTTGATTGCCTTTGTATTCTGGCTACTATTTTCCCTGGGAGAGAAATACACAACCTATCTCAATTTTAGAGTGGTGTATGAAAATTATCCGGATGATAAAACCATCCTTTCCCCATTGCCCGAACAGGTTCGTTTAAAGGTGGAAAGTAACGGCTGGAACTTGTTAAGAGTTAAAATTTTCAGAAAAAAATTCCCGATTAAAATCAATCTTGAATCCTTTATTCAACAAGGCAAAATCAAAACTTCCACTCTTCTGAATCAGATTGAGTTTAAAAAACTTAATGACTTTCAAATTATTTATCTTTACCCGGAAACTATTGAGCTGAAGTCGGATACGGTGATAACCAAAACGGTGCCTGTTTTAGCAAGGGTTAAAATTGAATACAAACCCTTTTATGGTCCGGCCTCTTTGCCGGTGATTTCACCTGATTATATTGAAATAAAAGGCCCTGAATCTTATTGCTCGAAAATAGATACCATCCTTACCGAAGAATATCACTTCACACAGGTAGATAAAGACATTAAAAGTATGCTACTGTTAAAAATACCTTACCAAACACTTGTTGCTAATCCTGATAAACTCCTATTTGAACAAAAAGTATCGCAGTACACAGAAAAAACGGTAAAAAAAAGCATAGATGTAAAGTCTGTACCATCCAATGTCAAAGTGGTTTTAATTCCCTCCAGCGTAAAAGTTTCATTTCAATTACCACTGGATGCCTATCCACTGGTTGATTCCACTTTCGTAAACGCTTTTGTTGATATTTCCGATACTCTGGAATCCAGAACTTTAAAAGTAAATGCAACGATTAGCTATCCATTTATAAAAAATATTCAGGTAAACCCATCTTATGTCAATTACATCCTAATCCATCGGTAATGCTGAAAGTAGGACTTACAGGCGGAGCCGGTACGGGTAAAACAGTGGTTGCAGAAATCTTTTCAACCCTGGGAATACCTGTATATAATTCAGATTTGAGAGCACGCATCTTAACGGAGGAAAATAAACTTATCAAAGAAGAAATCAGAAAAGAGTTTGGTGAAAGTTACTTTGATTCGGACGGAAATCTTAACCGTTCGAAGATGGCAGATCTGGTATTTTCACAACCTGAACAAAGAGAGAAACTGAACCGGATTATACATCCACATGTGCTGGAAGATTTTGAAAACTGGTGCATGCAACAATCCGCACCCTATATTGTTAAAGAAGCTGCCATTCTTTTTGAAGCAGGTGCTACACAAGGCCTTGACTACATCATCACCGTTTATGCTCCTCCCGAATTAAAATTCAGGAGAATTATGTCCCGACCGGGTATGACGGAAACAAGGGCCAGAAATATCCTTGAAAGCCAGTGGCCGGATACTTTAAAAATGGAAAGAAGTGATTTTGTGATTATTAACGATGAAAAAACACCTTTGATAGAGCAGGTTATAGCACTTCA
>CAYNBC010000048.1:0-691 GCA_964395255.1 uncultured Sphingobacteriales bacterium
TTCCTGTCCCACATACAAGGCTGATTAACAGTTTTATGAATATTTCCAGCCTGTTAGACAGTTAACATTTGGGGGTAAAAATTTTTTAATTCTTATCATCATTATCAGCTTACCAGAAAGAAAATGTTAAAATTTTTTAAAAACTTGAAAAACTTTTTTTGTTTGAAAGTTTTTTATTTAGCTTTGCAGCGAAAAATTAGAAAAGATTTGGAAATCAGAGACAGAATAACAGATACAGCCCTTGAAATGTTTCTTGCGCAGGGGATTAAAAATGTAAGAATGGACGACATCTCAGCAGAATTGGGCATCTCCAAACGCACTCTTTATGAAAACTTTAAAGACAAAAAAGAACTTTTATCCAGCTGTATTGAGCGCTTAATAGAATTACAAAAGCAAAACAGAAATGATATTTTTGCCAGCGCACCCACGGTTATTCACGCCCTGTTTCAAATGATACACTATTCTCTTGGTTTTGTTAAGAAAATCAACCCTCAATTTTTTATTGACCTAAAAAAGTATTACCCCAATGTGTGGAAAGAGTCATCTCATTTAGAGGAAAAAAATTATACCGATACCTACATTATGCTACGGAAGGGAATCAATGAAGGTTTGTTTCGAAAAGACATTAATGTCGAAATAGTAGCCCGCTTATTTGTTCAACAACTTCATATTGCTTCCAATGACAAAATTT
>CAYNBC010000048.1:701-4682 GCA_964395255.1 uncultured Sphingobacteriales bacterium
CTTCCAAGGGCATTGAAATTATAGAAGAATTAAAAACAAAGTATCTAAATAATCAATAAACGAAAAAAAATGAAAAAGTTTTATCGGTTTAGAATAGTAAAATGGCTGTCTCCGCTTCTATTGTTAATATTGGCAGCTAAACCTGCCCACTCCCAGGATACTCTGTGGATGGACCTGGACGCTTTTATACAAAGTGCTTTAACCAATAACAGAACATTAAAAGCTGACGAGCTGTCTGTACAAATAGCTGAATATCAACTTAAAGAAACCAAAGGAGGCTTATTACCGCGTCTCACTGCAAGCGGTTCATATATGCGAAATATTGACTTACCTGTAATATTTATGCCCGAAGGTTCTCCTTTTGGGCGTACCTTGCAAATTGGTTATGACAACAGTTTTTCAGGAGGCCTACAGGCTTCAGTTGCTTTATTTTCGGCTCAGTTATACTCAGCTATCGAAATGTCCCGCCAGAATCTGGCCTTGCAAATAGAAAAGAAAAAAGAAAACGAATTGAATTTAAAATATGAAGTTACCAGAGCTTATTATGGTGCCCTTTATGCACGAGAAGCTGCTCGTGTTATTCACCTCAGCTACCAGAATGCCATAGACAACTATAAAAATGTTGAAGCCATGTATAAACAGGGGCTGGCCAGTGAATTTGACCTTTTGAGAGCCAGAGTCAATGCTGAAAATTTAAAACCTTCTGTTTCAGACCTTGATAATGCATACCGTGTTGCGCTTTCTATGTTGAAATTTCTGGCCGGGATTGACAAGTCCCAGGTGATTGGTATAAAGGGAGACCTGGAGCTGAATCCATCATCAGGTAAGGTTAGTCCGGCAGATGATTTATCCAATAACCCTACCTTGAGGCAAATGAAACTTCAGCTTGGGCTATTATCCATTCAAGAAGAAATGACGCGTAAATCAATATATCCTACCCTTGCAGGTATTTGGAATTTTCAATATCAATCGCAAGCCAATGATTTTAAATTTAAAGATTATGAATGGGTTAGAACCCAGAGCGCAGGCATACAATTATCCATACCTCTGTTTTCGGGCTTTACCACAAAAAATAAAATCAAACAACTGCAATTAAGTCAGGAGCAGTTAAAACTTCAAAATGAATATTTAACAGACAATCTAAAAATTCAACTGGAAAACAACTTCAAAACCATGCAATTGGCCTATGAAAAAGTTGAAAGTGCCAAAGAAAATATTAAACTGGCCAAAAGAAGTTATGAAATTGCTCAAAGTGCTTACAAAACAGGAACAGCTACTTTGCTTGATCTTAACAATAGCCGTCTGGCATTGACCCAGGCACAACTGAATTATTATCAAGCAGTATATGAATATGAACTTTCTAAACTGGAATATTTTAAAATATTAGGTATCAATTAAAAACAATACAATGAAACGGACATTATTTTATGGAATAACAGCTCTGATCGTATTGGGGTTAAGTATGTGCAAAGGACCTGAAAAACAGGACAATTCGCAAAAGGAGCAGTCAGTAAAACCCACTGTAAAAACCATGACGGTACAGCAAAAAGTTGTGTCAAAAGAAATATCTTTTGCAGGCAATTTACTGGCTGGAAAAGAAACCCATCTGGCACCTGCTACTGCCGGGCGCATTGATAAAATTTATGTTGAAGTGGGTGACCATGTATCAGCAGGTCAGGTACTTGTTGAGATGGATAAAACACAATTGACCCAGGCAAAAATTAACTATGAATCACTGTTGAAAGAACTCCAGCGGCTGGATACTTTAAAAAATATAGGTTCTGTATCGGAACAAAATTATGACCAAATTAAAACCCAGCTGGATGTAGCCAGAACCAATTATGAATTTCTTCTTGAAAATGTACAGTTAAAAGCCCCTTTTTCAGGTATTATTACGGGTAAATATTATAATGAAGGAGAAATGTTTGGTATGTCTCCCAATCCTGCTATTGGAAAAGCAGCCATAGTTTCTTTAATGAAGCTTAATCCTTTAAAAATGAATGTTTCCATGTCTGAGAGCTACTTTCCCCTGGTCAATAAAGGTCAAAAAGCTGTGATAACATCAGATTTGTATCCGGAAGATACTTTTCAGGCTCATGTTTCAGTAAAATATCCTGTTGTAGATAATTTGAGCAAAACATTCACTGTGGAATTATTGATTGATAATCCAGATGAAAAATTACGCCCGGGGATGTTTGTTAAAGCTACACTACAATTCGGTATTAAAAACACCATTGTAGTGCCGTCCATTGCTGTTTTAAAACAAACCGGTACCAATAACAGGTATGTTTTTGTCGTAGAAAACAATAAAGCCGTCAGGAAATTTGTAACTCTCGGACAGGTGTTTGATGATGAGCTTGAAATTTTATCAGGCTTGAAACCGGGAGAAAAGCTGGTCGTTGCCGGTCAAAATAAATTATCGGATCAGATTGAAGTACAAATTGTTAACTAACAATTAAGAACAAATACTATGAGTATATATAGCACTGCAGTTAAAAGACCCATTGCCACATTGATGGTATTTATTGGCATTGTGGTTTTAGGTGGTTATGCATTGATAAATATTCCTATTGACTTTTTTCCCAAGCTTGAATCCCCTGTGATTTCAGTTTTTACCTTTTATAATGGAGCCAGTGCCAGTGATATTGAGGAAAATATTACACGACCTCTGGAAAATTCATTTGCCTCATTGACCAACCTGAAAAAAATAACCTCCACTTCCAAAGAAAATGTATCATTGATTGTTTTAGAATTTGAATGGGGCAAAAATCTCGATGAAGCCACCAATGAAATACGGGACGCCATTGACAGGATAGAAAGATTTTTACCGGAAGATGCAGAAAAACCCAACATTTTTAAATTTTCTTCCAGTTCTATGCCCATCATGATGTATACCGCTTCTGCTACAACAAGCTATCCTGCACTGAATGAAATACTTACAGAAAAACTGATTAACCCTCTGAACAGAATAGAAGGGGTCGGAGCTGTGAATCTTTACGGAGGTCCTAAAAGGTCAATCCTGGTAGAATTTGACCCACAGAAACTGGATGCCTATCATCTCAGCCTCGAGCAAATTGCTCCTATTATTGCTGCAGAAAACCTGAATGTTCCAGCCGGTAATATTGAAATGGGTACAACTGAATATCCTTTACGAATTGAAGGAGAGTTTAAAAACAGCGATGTTGTCAAGAACATCATTGTTTCTAATTTTAACGGAAACCCTGTTTATCTGAAAGACATTGCAACCATCAGGGATACATTAGAAGAAATGACCATAGACGAACGCACCAATGGTAAGCTCGGGGTTAGAATCATGGTTCAGAAACAGTCCGATGCCAATACAGTAGCTGTTGCCGATGCTGTGAATAAAAAAATTGAAGAAATCAAAGATCAACTTCCACCGGATGTGGAATTAACTCCCATCTTCAATACTGCTGATTATATCAAAAACTCCATCAAAAACCTGGGCTCTACCTTGATGTATGCCGGTATATTTGTTTTGCTGGTGGTACTGTTTTTCCTCGGCCGATGGAGAGCTACATTTATCATCATTTTAACTATCCCGGTTTCTTTGATTGTAGCATTTATTTATCTTTATTTTACAGGAGACAGTATAAATATAGTTTCTCTTTCTTCGCTGTCTATAGCCATTGGAATGGTTGTAGACGATGCCATAGTTGTCCTTGAAAATATCACCCGGAATATAGAAAAAGGAACATTCCCCAAAGAAGCAGCCATTTATGGAACCAATGAAGTATATCTGGTAATAGCCACTACGCTTACCGTTGTCGCTGTATTTTTACCCATGACCATGATAGGGGGATTCGTGGGAGTAATGTTTCGTTCGCTGGGCTTCATTGTTTCCATAACTGTGAGTGTTTCCACCCTGGCTGCATTAACAATTACACCCATGCTTTCGTCTCAACTATTACGCCTACAGCAATGGAAAAAAGATAGCTTTAGCGGAAGATTGGGTGCAAT
>CAYNBC010000048.1:4692-5180 GCA_964395255.1 uncultured Sphingobacteriales bacterium
AAAACTACTTAAAGCTTTCGATAATCTGTATGTTAACACCCTCAAAGTGGCTTTAAGGAGAAGAGGCTTGGTCGTCATTTCAGCACTGTTGATTTTTATCCTGTCAATTTATCTGGTAGGTATTGTTGGGGGTGAATTTATGCCTGCTTCTGACAACAGCCGTATTCGTGTCAATGTTCAGCTGGCACAGGGAGTCCGTCTGGAAAAAACCAAAGAAATTGCCCGCAAGATTGAAAAAATGTTTCTTGAAAAATATCCTGAAATTAAAGTAATTGCCACTTCCTCCGGTGCTGGTGACGAAAGCAGTATGATTTCTATTTTTGAGGAGTCGGGTTCGTATATCATCAACATTACCATGGCATTAAAATCCCTGGATGAGAGGGAACGTTCCATGTTCGAAATAGCAGATGAAATGAGAAAAGACCTCCAGTCTATTCCGGAAATTGAAAAATTTGATGTTGACCCGGGTGGCTCAAGAGGTAGTATGT
>CAYNBC010000048.1:5190-10550 GCA_964395255.1 uncultured Sphingobacteriales bacterium
GATTATGGGTGGAATGGGCGGAGGCGCCAACCTTGAAGTAAAAATTTTCGGATATGACTTTAACAATACTTACCTGACAGCCGAAGCCATACAGCGGGAAATGGACAGCATTGAAGGAATCACCGACATTTTAATCAGCAGAGATAAGGAAAAACCCGAATTACAGGTAGAACTTGACAGGGATAAAATGGCTCGCCTGGGTTTGAATACGGCAACCGTAGCCAATGCTATCCGTAACCGCATACATGGATTAACCGTAACAAGGTATAAAGAAGGAGGTGAAGAATATGATGTGATTTTAAGATATAAAAAAGAATACCGTCAATCTCTGACTGATGTTGAGAATATTACCATACCCACACAGACCGGACAGATGATAAAACTGAAAGAAATAGGCCATATAAAACAATATTACGCTCCTCCCAGCATTGAAAGGGAAAACAAAGAAAGGGTCATTAAAGTTTCTGCTTTACTATCCGGTACAGATTTAAGAACGGCAACCAATGAACTCAAAAAAAGAATAGCAAAACTCGACTTACCTGAAGGAGTAGATATAGAAATTGGAGGAAGTGCCCAGGATATGCAGGAAAGTTTTCGTGACCTGACTTTACTTCTTCTGCTAAGTATTATCCTTGTTTATATTGTCATGGCATCGCAGTTTGAATCACTCAGAATGCCTTTTATCATCATGTTTTCTTTACCATTTGCCTTCACCGGTGTTTTTCTGGCTTTGTTTATTACACATACAACCCTGAATGTAATCTCCTTTGTTGGTATGGTAATGCTTGTAGGTATTGTAGTCAAAAACGGAATTGTTCTGGTGGATTATACCAACCTTATGAAAGATCGGGGATTTGCGCTGGGTAAAGCCATTAAGATGGCAGGAAAATCCCGTCTGCGTCCCGTATTGATGACAACATTTACGACCTTGCTCGCCATGGTACCACTGGCAATTTCTTCAGGAGAAGGTTCGGAAACATGGCGTCCCATGGGTATTTCCATCATAGGAGGTTTGTTCTTTTCCACCATGGTTACACTTATCTTAATCCCCGTGGTATATGGTATATTTGGCAAAAGGAAAATCAATCGGCAAAGAAAATTATTGCGTAAACAACTGGAAAAATCAATGGTATGAAAGCAGTTTTTTTAGCATATAACCAATCCATGTCGGGACGGGTCATGGAGATTCTTGAAGATCTGGTTATCAGAGGTTATACCCTCTGGACCGAAGTTAAAGGATGTGGTTCGGTCACAGGTGAACCTCATCTGGGAACTCACACATGGCCAGCTCTGAACCATGCATTAATGACTGTATTGGACGAAGAAAAAGCCCGTCAATTATTAGAGAGATTGGAATTACTGAACCAGAAATATCCTGATCCGGGATTAAGGGCTTTTGTCTGGGATGTTGTTCAAAGCATTTGATTCACCATCCCATTTCCTTCAAAAGCTCTTTCATAATATCAGGGCGATCTGTAATGATGCCATCAGCTCCTTTTTCAATCAGGTTTCTCATCTCTTCCTTATCATTAATGGTCCAGTAATGAATGGCCATATTGTGACGATGAGCAGAACCAATCACTCTGCGTGTGCCCAGATTAAGACCAGCTTGTTTTAAAGGAAGCTGAACGGCAACTGCTTCCGGACGGTAAAGTCCTCCGGCAAAAAGTTTTCCTGAAAGTACCATTTTTGTAGCTTCTTTCTGTGAGGTAGAAACAGGTATTTTCGAATCCGAAATTTCAATAAAATAATCCAGTATATCATCATGAAAGGAAGCTACAATAACCTGTTCAGGCAACAAATATGCTAGTATAAGGTCTTTCAGCTTCCGGGCGGCCAGTTTTCCATATTCTCCCTCATCTTTAATTTCTATGTTAAAAGCCATAAACGGATAGGTTTTCAATACATCTTCCAGTTTTGCAACAGGAACAAATTTATCCCTGTAAGGGAACTGTCCGTTTAAATCCTGAAATCCGTAACCAAAATTGAATTGAAGCAGTTCTTCGTATGTGTAGTCCAATACCTTGCCGGTACCATCACTCATGCGATCAATGGTAGCATCATGATGACAGACAAGAACACTGTCCCGGGTAATACGAACATCCATTTCCAGCATATCAACACCCATTGTAACCACACTGTCGAAGGCAAGCAGAGTGTTTTCGGGATACAATAATTTAGCCCCGCCATGGGCAATAACAAAGGGTCTTTCACCTTCGTTTATCTTAAAATGATTCTCCGGAAGCATTTGCTGATCAGGTGAACAATTCTGAAAAAGTCCGGCCAGTAAAATCATTACAACGCAGAAGATTTTTTTCATTTTTTGAACTTCTTTATTATTGAATAAAAATAAAAAAGCCGTTCCGTTTTAAAAGCTATTTTTACTTTCTTACGAAACGGCTTTTCATCCAAAACTTTCCTGATTAAGGTTTTTTAGATTCGGGATATAAAACAATTTTTACATAATTATCGGGATCAATATACCTTGCTGTTACTTCCTTAATAGTTTCGTTGGTGATGCTATTTACTTTGTTTTCATAATCATCCAGAAGTTCAAAATTCATATTGTTAAACAGGTTGGAATATAAAGTACGAAGCCAGAAGTTATTTTTTCTCAAATTCACTTCCCGGGAACGCAAGAGGGTTTCTTTCACTTTTTTGAGGTTAATTTCATTGGTTCCTTCGGTTTCCAGTTTTTTAATTTCTTCAATGACGGCCGAAACAAGTTCGTCTACTCTATCGGGGTCACACCCAAAGAAAATGGTGAGTGAATAATTTTCCTCAGGATATTTGGATGTGGAGAGGCGGGCAGATATAGAATAAACACCACTTTTCTCTTCACGAATATTTTCTCTTAACCTGATGTTCAATACATCAATGGCTGCCCTGAGCTGGAGGTTGGTTACAGGGTCAAAATGATAATCTTTAACTCCATTGAACCTCAGATAAACCATGCTTTTTGCTTCCATGCCCCGGTAAACATATTTTTCTATTTTTTTATCAGGGTATTTAACACCCAGATTTTTGAATGTTTCGGAATTTCCATCAGCCGGCAGGCTACCCAGATATTTCAATACCAGAGGTTTCATCTGCTCGTAAGTAAAGCTACCTACAAAAACAAAAGTAAAATCGGAGGCATTTTTAAACCTTTCTTTATAAATCTCAATCATACGGTCCAGGTTGGCCTTATCAAAATCCTCGGGCTTTAAAGGCATTTTCCGGGGATGATATTGATAAACAGTGGTAGTAATGGTATCGCTAAAGGCGGAAGTTGGTGAGAGACTGCGATTTTCTAAACTATTTTTTTGTTCGGAAATAAAGTTGCCAAAAGCTTTCAGGTCTTTCCTGGGGCTTGTAAAATACAAATGAATTAGTTGAAAAAGTGTCTCAAGATCATCAACACTGGAATTACCGTTCAGCCCTTCTTCAAGTTCGCCTATATAAGGATAAACAGAAACAATTTTTCCGGCCAGCTTTTTCTCAAGCTCAATATTGTCAAAATCTCCTATACCTGAGCGGGAAATTACTTCATCGGCATACCTGGCAGAAATATCATCTTTCAGGTCATATAGTGAATAACCTCCATAGCTGAAGGCTCTCATGATAATTTCATCGTTTTTAAAATCTGTTGGTTTCAGTATAACTTTCACTCCATTACTTAATGTCCATTCCTGAGCCCCAACCTTTTCCAGTTCTTTTGTTTCTACAATAGTGCCGGGTTCAGGCAGCTCCTCAATGAGGGGTTTGTTTGAAAATTTGTCAACATAAGGTTCCAGCTTTTTATTTTTTCTGGATTTGTTTACAATTTTCAACAGCGTTTTTTCTTTAACTTCTTTAACTCCTTCTTTTTCGGGCAGAGTAACAACAATAACGTTGTTTTTGTTGGTAATGATGTTGTCAATCAACCCATTTACTTCATCCAGCGAAATGGTAGGAAGGAACTTTTTATACATGGCCAATTCATAAGCTATACCAGGATAAGGCTCACTCTGCAGGAAGTTTCTCTGGTACTCAGAAGCTAAGTCTGTGGTGCGTATTTTATCCCGTTCCTTATACATGTTTTCAAATTCCCTGAGAAATTCAATTTTTTTCCTCTCAAGCTCTGTTTTGGTAAAACCATAAAGTTTAATTCTTTGAATTTCATCCATTAAAATTTTCAAACTGTTTTCTACTTGATTGTTTTTGGGTATGGCAATCATTAAGAAAGCATCTTTGGTCCGGATAATACGGGCACTCTGGGCTGCAGCAAACATAAACGGGGGATTTTCTTCCTGAAGTTTTTCACTTAGCCTGTCGGAAAGCATGGACATAAACATTTCTTCAATAATATTTTGCCTGTAATCACCATGGGTCTTTTCTTCTTTTATATCCTTTTTAATGATATAAAGTAATTGTGAATATGGATTTTCTTTATCGGATACAACAGAAACAAGAATTTCATCGTGGTCAGGAACAGGATAATAAATTCTTTCACGGGGATTTTCTCTGGGTGGTATAGCAGAAAAATATTTTTCAATCATCATTTTAATGGTATCCACATTAAAGTCCCCAACAGCAATTACAGCCTGTAAATCAGGGCGGTACCAGTCTTTATAAAATCTTTTAATGGCTTCGTGTGGCGTGTGTAAGAGTATGTTCGTATCTCCTATAACCATTCTTTCAGCATAACGGGAATTTTTAAACATCACGGGGAAATATTTTCTCATCATCCTGTCCTGGGCACCTCTTCCCAGACGCCATTCCTCTACTACAACACCTCTTTCTTTGTCTATTTCTTCATCCTCAAACATAACATTATGTGCCCAATCCGATAAAATCATAAAACCCGT
The DNA here is from genome assembly GCA_964395255.1 of uncultured Sphingobacteriales bacterium. GTDB lineage: Bacteria > Bacteroidota > Bacteroidia > CAILMK01 > JAAYUY01 > CAYNBC01. The sequence goes on from CAYNBC010000048.1 coordinate 10,020, forward strand.
GTCAATAAAAGCTTTGTTTTCCGTGGGTATTTGAAGAAAATAAACAGTTTCGTCAAAGCTGGTATAGGCATTCAATTCAGCACCGAATTTCATTCCAATGCTTTCAAGAAAATTGATTAACTGATGCTTGGGGAAATTTTTGGTTCCGTTAAAAGCCATGTGTTCGCACAAATGAGCAATGCCCAGCTGGTCGTCATCTTCTAAAACAGAACCTGCATCGGTTACCAATCTCAATTCAGCTCTGTTTTTAGGTTCTTCATTATGACGGATATAATATTTTATGCCATTAGGCAAAACGCCTGAAATTACCTCAGGGTCGGTTGGTAATTCGGCATTTAAATCATCAGGTACCTGTATTTCACTTTCCTGTGAATATCCGGAAAAAATAATCCCGAACAGAAAAATCAAAACCTGTAAGTGAATTAATATCTTTTTCATTGTTAAATGATTTTTAAAATAATTGATTAAGTGATAGTTTATGTCACAAACTTAATCAAATGCATAGAAAAAATATTTTCTTAAGGTAAATTC
>CAYNBC010000048.1:10560-11211 GCA_964395255.1 uncultured Sphingobacteriales bacterium
CTCTTACACTTTTTTAAAAAAAATAAATGTTATTTTTGCTTTCCAACATAAGAAAGTTATGTTGGATTCATTCCCACAAGCATCTCCGGAAAAATCATTTAACATTCATTTTAATAAGAAAGTTATTATTCATGACAAACAAGCTGTGGTACCTTCAGCTGGCTGATGGTACTGTTTTTCAGGGTTATTCTTTCGGCAGCGAAAATTCAGCTGAAGGAGAAGTGGTTTTTAATACTGCCATGACAGGCTACCCCGAAAGCCTTACTGACCCTTCCTATAAAGGACAAATACTGGTGCTTACCTATCCTCTCGTTGGCAATTATGGAGTTCCCGAGATGGAATTGTCGGATGGCCTTAGCCGATTGTTTGAGTCGGAAAAAGTGCATATCAGTGGGCTGGTGGTTTCGGAATATTCTTTCCGGTATTCCCACTGGCAGGCTCGTAAAAGCTTATCCGAATGGCTGAAAGAATTTGATGTGCCGGGCATTTATGGTGTGGATACAAGATACTTAACGCAGAAAATCAGACATACAGGAACTATACCGGGTAAAATCAGCATGGAAAAGCCCGGGGATTGGCAAAACTTTAAACTGATGACTGATCAGGTGGAAAAAGTAAGCTGTAAGAAAAAATTTATTTATGGTCGTGGAC
>CAYNBC010000049.1:0-1385 GCA_964395255.1 uncultured Sphingobacteriales bacterium
AATGTTTGTAGTCCCCTTGCTGCGAGGCCGGGCTACAGACTACAAACAGAAGGGGGGTGTATTACTATCAGTTGTTCGTACGCTCGGCCAGCGGTAAACAGGAAATTCGTAAAGGTACTGTCACTTTGCTGCGGTGATGACGCTCATAATAACCGTCATTACGAGGACGACCAGAGGGAGAACGAAGTAATCATTTTTATAACCTTCGGGATAAAAACCTTTACATCATACACCTTTCTTGCCAGAATCAAATCGTTTTTTAAACCGGTCTTTTTCATTTTTATCACTGAAAAATCTGGATATTTAAACGAACTTTGTACGCAAAGGTTCTCTCCCATTAAATTCAACTTATGGAATTAACCGGACATCTGATTAAAATGCATACCCAATATGATGAGCAGCAGGCTAAAATCGATTATTTTCTTCCGCTGGCAGATGAAAACATTTACATGAATGAGCTGATTGGGAAAAGAATTTTTCTGGAATATAAAAATGAAATCCGGTGTATTGGTTGTGGCAAGAAAACCCCCAAATCGTACCATCAGGGATATTGCTATCAATGTTTTTTAACCTCTCCGCAAACCGACCCGGCTATTATTCATCCTGAACTGGACATGGCTCATGAAGGCATCTCAAGAGATATGGAATGGGCACGAAAATACAGTCTGGTGCCTCATATTGTATATCTGGCCGTTTCGTCAGGTTTAAAAGTAGGAGTTACAAGGGAAGAAAACAAGTTTACCCGCTGGATAGACCAGGGAGCCAGCAGTGCCATTATTCTGGCCCAAACACCTTATCGCCACCTTGCTGGTTTAATCGAGGTTGAACTTAAAAATCACTATGACGATAAAACAAACTGGAGACACATGCTAACCGGAAAAGTCAACATGCAAACCGACCTTCTCAAAATCAAAGAAGAAGCTAAAAATCATCTCCCTTCTGAGCTTGCAGCTTACTACTTTTCAGACAACAAAATTTTTCATTTTCATTATCCCGTTATCTCATATCCCAATAAAATCAAAAGCATCAATCTGGAAAAGGAAAAATATATCGAAGGCAGGCTACACGGAATCAAAGGCCAGTATTTAATATTTGACGATGGACAAGTAATCAATATCAGAAAATACAATGGATATCTGGTTCGTTTTGGTGTGATTTAGGCGTATTTTTTAATCTTTTCCAGCACGGTTTCCGGCAAAATATCTTTCATACAATGTCTTTCCCTTTTGCAAACCTGACCATAGTAACAATCACATCCGGTTGGGGGTTGAATGATTTCACCTCTGCCATATAATTCAAATTCATGAGGATTGAAAATATTAACAAACAAAATAGGAAAAATAGTTTTCGATGATTATCCGTTAGATGAATTAGTAGAATATATC
>CAYNBC010000049.1:1395-4896 GCA_964395255.1 uncultured Sphingobacteriales bacterium
CCGTTGCTATATGCATCATCATGGAAACCGCAGTTATTACAACATCCATTTGTTGCGTAATAGCAATAAATTCCTTTAACGGATATGTTCCGGGATAATAACACTTTGTTTCTTTTTCGTAATATCTGTTTTGTTCATCTTCATCCGGCCCTCCCAGGACAACAGGGTAAAATCCTTCTTTTTTCAATGCATTTATCAATTGTACCCAGTATTCCGAAGGCCAGAGGCGGGTGAGCCATCTTTTACCACAACCCGTATTCAGCCCAATTACCTTTTTATGGCCTGCTTTATTCCGGATAATCTCTTGCCATTTTTTGTTGAGTTCAGGGTCAACATCAAGCAGATATGGTTCTTTCTCAAATTTTAAATGACAGATTTCAAAAATTTCTTCCAGATAACTTTTGGTGTTTTGCTTTGAAACTTCGTCAAATAAACCTGTTAAAATTTTGTGTTCGGCAACAGGAGTAGCCGGTGCAACATGACCATTTTCCAGTATAAATCCATATTTTTCATTGGCTTCCACTTCTTTCAGCAAAGCGCAGGCTTCTGTTTCCTTGTCGAGATTAAGAGCTATATCAAATTTTTGGTGCTGGATTTTGTAAACCGAAGTAAAATCCCACTTTAATATTTCATCAATTTCACTGGAAGGTAAAATATCCGGTGTATGCGTTAACCATGTGATATAACATCCCGGATACTCTTTTTTAAACCTGACTACAAGGGGTGTAGTGCGAATAACATCCCCAATAGCTCCCAATTTGATAATTAAAATTCTTTTTGTTACAGGGCTGTAAGATGGACAATTCCTGCATTCATAACCGGATTCTTTGTTGGGTAAACATGGAATGGTTCCCTGAAAATGACGGCAATCAAAATGTACATCCTCAATCTTCATTCGGTTTTTTTCATACAAAGATAGAAAGCTTTTATTTTCTTTTTTTCCTGAGAACAACACCTATCTCCATGATAGCTACAGTCTGGTTTTCCACCTCATCATTTTCGAGCAATATATGATAAGTACCTGTTTTGTCAAATTGAAACCCTTCAAGAACTGGAAAGCGGTAATCCCAAATATCTCCTGCACCCTGGCCTAGAAATTTACCTTTTTCGTCTTTTAAGGGAATAATCAGAGGTAAAACAATGGTGTCTTTGTCCGGTTCGATAAAATGTAATCTGACTTTTAAGTCATCATAAGGATAATATGTTGCATGTCTGACCTCCACCCATAGATAATGCATGGAAACGGTATCATCGATTTCAAATTGAAATTCGGGTTTTACGGATTTATCCCAGTAATATTCAGGGAATTTGTGGTATTTTTTAAAAACATTCTGGTATTCGCAAGCTGTAAAGATGAAAATTGCTGTAAAACAAATAATTCTAATAAAATCAGTCGTTATCTTTGACTTCATATTATTCGAAATTTGATAACAATATTTTATTATTTTTTCAAAGTTAAATGACAGATAACCTTTTTCCATCATGAAAGAAAAAATTAGCACCAAAAATACATGGGTCAGACAAATGAGTCTGGCTTTACTGCTTTTCGTTTTTGTATTAAGTATTGCTTTATATCAACACATCCGTTATAAAAACAACCTTATTTCGCAGTGGCAACAACAATTAAACAATACCCTGGAACTCGTAAGTGCTAACCTGGAGAATTATCTGGATAAATTTTATACAAGTGCCCTTTTTTTGACAAAACAACCCGAGGTAATACAAATGATTGAGAAGCCTGAAAAACAAAACAAAGAACTCATTCATATACTGAATCAATATGTTGAGGTTTTTGAAAACGAAATTCATGGAATTCAAATAAGAGACTCTTTGTATCAACTTTTGTATGCAACACCGGAACAATATGAGCCGGGTCATAAATTTTTTGCTCAACAAGCAGAAAAGTGGTTTAATGGAGATGTTCCATCGGCATTCTGTACCGACATTGTAAAAGGCAACCATGGTCAACATTATTTTTATGTGGTTTTACCAGCTTTTACCAAAAATCACCTGCTTGGTTATCTTACGCTTGCCCTAAACATGGAATATATTCAATCACGATACATTGAATCGGTGAGAACAGGTTATAATGGATACTTATGGTTAATCGACAATCAAAACATCATTCGTTCTCACCACCACAAGACTTTTAATGGGCTGGACCTGGATTTTATTATGTACGACTATGAAGTAACAGGTAAAGTAAAAGGGTATAACCGAAAAAAGTCGGAGGCTTATCTCAGGGAAACCCGTCAATTTTTTGAAGCTTTTTCAACGCGGAACAATGCAATGGGTAATATTATTGACTTTGCTCATAACCAATACAGCATGGCTCAGTTTAAAAAAATTCATTTTCTGAATACACATTTGATTATCATTGCCAGCATACCTTACAGTGAAATTACAGGACCTGTAATTCAAAATGCATTGTTGATTTTCGGATTGACTTTTTCATTTACAGCTATACTGGCATGGATAGTTGTAAACATCTATCTGACAAACCGGAGGGAAAAAGAACTTTACAAAGAATCCATGTATTTGAAATCACTGGCTGAAAAAGCTGAAGAAATCCGTCAGGAAAAAGAAAACAGACTTCGTATCCAGCTGGAAGCTCAGGAAAACGAAAGAAGCCGCATTTCCCGCGAGTTACATGATGGATTAGGACAATATCTTCTGGCTGCCAAAATAAAAATGAACGAATGGGTAAATCAGCTCGATCCCGACCAGAAAGAAAAATCCAAAGAAATAGTTCATCTGCTGAATGAGAGTATTGAAGAAGTCAAAAAAACATCCAACAATCTGATGCCACGGATACTGGATTCATTACAACTTCCGCAGGCTGTGTCATGGCTATGTCAGGATGTTTCAAAAACAACAGGCATTAAAGTTGACTTTGTTACCTATGGTTTGAACCAGCCTCTTTCCTCCAGAATAAAAATTCACCTGTACCGGATTATTCAGGAATCCATTCAAAATGCCATCAAACATGCCAACGCTACGGAAATAGATGTACAATTGTTGTCCAGTAATGAACAGATTTCCCTTCTCATTTCGGACAACGGAAAAGGTTTTCAATTTAATCATGAAACTTTGATGCAGGGAAACGGAATTTCAAATATGAAAGACAGGACAGCACTGCTTGGTGGAACAATTCATATTCATTCAACGCCCGGTAAGGGCACAGAAATTATTGTTAAAATTCCAATTGTTTCAGAAAATGAAAAAAATTAAAATTCTCATTGCTGACGATCATCAGATTTTCAGGGAAGGTATCATCTCCCTGCTTAAAGAAATTCAGGAATTTGAAATTGATGAATCCATAGATGGAAAAGATGCCCTGGAGCGATTGAAAACAGAACCTTATGATATTTTAATAGCTGATTTGAGTATGCCGGATGTATCCGGTTTCGAATTATTAAAAAAAATCAAAGAATTTCAACTCCAACTCCACTTCCCTACCACCCCCCCTGCAGATTACCTCCAAATGCTCCACATCCTCCA
>CAYNBC010000049.1:4906-11191 GCA_964395255.1 uncultured Sphingobacteriales bacterium
TGAATGTCCAGATTTTAATTTTATCCATGCATACCCATCCTGAAGTTATTTTTCAGACCGTCAGGCAGGGGGCCCACGGTTTTCTGCCCAAAGAAGAAACGCGGAAAGAAGACCTGATTAAAGCTATTTATGCCTTATATCAGGGTCAGGAGTATTACCACGAGTCCGTAAAAAATACATTGAATGAATACTTTATAAACAAAGCCAGAAACCAGACACCTCAGCCCGGCATTCACGCACTTACCCGAAGGGAAAAAGAAGTTTTAAAATGGGTAGTTGAAGGTTTAAGTAATCAGGAAATCGCTGATAAACTGTTTGTAAACATTCGAACGATAGAAAGCCATAAATCCAATATATTACAAAAACTAGGGCTTAAAAATACCGTTGAGCTTGTAAAGTTTGCTATTCGCCACCACCTTGTTGATCCCTATTAGTTTTGCGTGATTCTCGGAAAAATTTTACGCATTTCTCCCAAATAAAAAATCCGTAATTACAATCTGTGATAAAATTCACAAACCATTTAAATTTCTCAGCGAAAAAAAACAGAATTATGCGTAAAAAGAAAGCAATAGGGTTGTTATTAGGGTTTTTCATTTTGATATCTCCGGGTTTTGCACAGAAATACAATCTGGAGGGAAAGGTATTTGACAGAAAAACAGGTAAGGCTTTAGAAGGAGCAAATATTCTTTTAAAGCCCGGAGGAATGGGAACCGCAACAGACCATAACGGTTATTTCCATCTGAAAAAAGTTCCAGCTGGCTCTTATACTTTAACAGTTAGCTATCTGGGTTACATAACCAAAGAATTAAAAGTACAACTAAACCGTCCTCTTAACTTGCCGGAAATATTCCTGGAACCTGGACCCATTCTGATGAGCCCCACAGAGATTCAGGTTTCTTCAAGCGTTCCGGTTACTCACGGCAAAATCACTATTCTGCAATCACAGATTGAACAGGAAGCAACCCGGGATATTGGCGATTATCTGAGAGCCGTCCCCAATGTATCCGGTGTAAGAAAAGGTGCAGTAGGAATAGACCCTGTGGTGCGCGGGTTTAAATTCAGCCAGCTTAATGTTCATATGGACGGGGGAGTAAGGATTGAAGGCGGATGTCCCAACCGTATGGACCCTACCTCTGCTCATGTTGAAATGGAAGACATTGAAAATATTGAAATCATCAAAGGTCCTTATGTTCTTAGATATGGACCTACTCTGGGAGGTGTTATAAATCTTGTTACAAAAAAACCTGTACCCGGTGAATCCAGTGAATTTAAAATTCATCTGCGTGCCTTAAAAGGTTATGAAAGCAATTGGGACGGTGACAAAGAGCATATCCAGCTTTATGGTGGAAACAACCGTCTCTACTTTACTGTTTCCGGATCACAGTTAAGATACGGAAATTATGAAGACGGTAATGGAAACACCATTCCCTCTTCCTTCAACAAATGGAATTATTCTGCCGATTTAGCTTTCAGACCTGCAGATAATCATGAATTCATTATATCTATGAATGATTTCCACGGCAGGCATGTCAAATTTCCTGCATTGCCCATGGACGAGAGAAAAGATGATACAAGGGTTCTGTCTTTTAATTATTCTGCCAGGGCGCTCACTAAGTCCATTTCAGACCTGAAATTTAAAATCTATCGTTCAGAAGTTTATCATGAAATGGATAACAAAGAAAAACCCTTTGGTGACACCGTTGCGGCTGTTAGTATTATTGACCCAGTAAATATCGGTGGAAGAATAGAAACAGGTATCAAGGCAGGGGAAAATGGGCAATTGTTTGCCGGAGCTGATTATGAGCACATTTATAAAGACGGCTCCAGAACAAAAAATATGTACGAAATGCCTCCGATGATGGATAAAATGCCTGTAAAGGTCGAAAAACTGTGGAGTGAAGCCACTATACAAAATCTCGGTGTTTTTGTTGAGTATAATGGCAGGTCTGGTGTCCTGGATTATATAGCTTCTATCAGATTTGACCATAACCAGGCTAATGCCGCTGACATGAATGTTTACAAAAGCGTTATGGGTGGTAAGGATACCATTCAGATGCCCATTGACGATGCAAGTTCATCCTTTAATAACCTGAGCGCAAGTCTGGGCTTCAATTATTCCATCAATGAAAATACAAAAATAGGTCTGGGACTGGGGCGGGGAGTTCGAAGCCCCGATATGCTGGAGCGTTTTATCAGATTGCTGCCCGTTGGCTTCGACAAGTATGATTATCTGGGTAATCCCCAGCTTAAACCTGAAACCAACTACCAGGCTGATATCTACCTCGAATGGTCTGATGAAAAATGGGGAAAATTGTCTCTTGATGGATTTTACTCGCTCGTCCAAAATTATATTGGGTCAAAGCAATTACCTGCCTCGGAAATATTGCCCAACTCAGCAGGTGTCATTGGCGTTAAACAATTTATCAATCTGGAAAAACCTGTAACTTTTTCAGGATTTGAATTTACTTATGGAAGTGCTAAACAATATGATTTGCAATTTCAAATGAATGCCTCTTACACACTGGGCACTTTCAAAAGCATTTATTACAAACTTGATGTAATTGAAGATGACCCGGTTAATGAAATCCCACCTTTTGAAGCCAATGCCATGGTCAGGTACATTATGTTTAACCGCAAATTCATCCCATCGCTGCATTTTAGATATGTAGCCTCACAAAACCGTGTTAGCCAGGCTTTTGAAGAAAAAGCCACACCATCGTTTGCATTACTGCATTTTTACTTCAGCTATCAGTTCAATTCATCCCTTAAAATTACTGGTGGTGTCAAAAATATTTTTGACAAAGCCTATTATGAACATCTGAACAGAAGAGTACTTGGTTCGGGTATGGATTTGTATGAACCCGGCCGCAGATTCTTTGTTCAATTCATTTTCAACCTTTAAAAAATGGATATGAAAAAAATATATTGGATTTTTGCAGGAATTTTATTGAGCATCATCTGGCTAGCTTCCTGTGAAAAAAATACGGAAGACAGGCAGGTCATCTATGCCGTCAAAGGTTTGACTTCAGATTATAAAGTAACCTATGTGATTCAGGGAACTTCATATGCAGAAACTATTCAGGGAGGGACTGACTTTAGCAAGTCTTTTTACGCCTCTCCGGGAGAAGTGCTCTATTTTGATATCAAATACAAGGACAATTTAAATAAAATGAGTGGTTTTTCTGCACTGATAACGGTCGATAAAAAAATTCTGAAAGAATCTTATGCTTACGACATGAAATGGGCTGACTCTGCCACGGCCAATATACCTTATCCTTTTGAAATTATACTTAACGGAACCGTACCTTATTAAAATCAAGCTTGTCAGAACAAAGTAATCCATTAAAAACCCTCATTCTTTGTAAAGAACATACGCATCAAATAAATTTACATTACTAAATTTGCCTCCGTATTTAAGACAGGATTTGCTTATCTATGATGAGGCGAAAATGTAAATTCATAGGGTTATTTTTCATTGCAGTTATGCCTCTTTTTTCTTTTGCACAACCCCATATTGAATTTCATAAAAAAAGGATTGAGCTCAAACCACTTATGGCCGATAAAAAATATTTCTATCGTTTGCCATTTACAAATACTGGCAATGCCGATTTATTTGTAACTTTTGTCAGACTGACCAATATCAAGCGCACCACTGTTGATTGGCCTAGAGGAATAATTGCTCCGGGTGACACCTCGGAAATCATAATTCATATTGACCTCACGGATTTCCCCGGGGAACGATATGACAATTCAGTCATGGTTTATTCCAATTGTCTGGCTCCCGACAACCTAAAAATTGTTCAGATTGGCGCAAGAGTAATTCAAAATGAAGCTCAGAAGCGAACTATACCACCAACAAATACTGAATAATCATTTATTCTTTTGCTGCCGGTCAGATTTTCCCGGTTATAGAACCTTCCTCCTGCTTCAAGACTAAATTCTTGATTGATTTTATACCGAACACCAGCCCCAATATAAAAATTTATTCCATTTTTTTCATCCACAGTATTTAGCGGAAATTGACCGGTGCCCGAGTACATAGTAACAGAACTATTTTTATAGCGGATAAAGTTTATTCCCGGGTTAATAAAAATTTGCCAGTTATTACCGGTGTGAAAATCTATGCCACCACCGTACCATCTGGCAGATATCCTGTTTCTCAGAAACAAATCATGCTGAATTACAATGGAAGTATCATCAGGATTTTCATAAAAATGAACGGGAATATATCCATTTACAAATCCATTATGATAACCCGTTTCGAGAGCCAGGGAAAGATGGTTGAAAACATTATATCCTGCCATGAAAAAATAAGTAATCACATTATCATAAACAAAACCATCAGGTTTTGTAAAATAATAACCTTTGCCATATTCATTTTCGAGAACATCACTCAATCCCATCTCTGCAAAAGAATTGAGGATGCCACGGACCCCACCAGCATTAAAGTATTTAGCATCTTCATGATTCGGAAAATAATATCCGCCATAACCCGAAATAAAATAGTTATTGTTAATTCGAACAGGTTTAAACAGAGGTTTGTGGGTTGTATTCCCGGATTGTATAAAAACTAACGGAGATTCTCTGTATTTACCACAATAGTAATCGTCAAAGACAAAATTCAATCTATGCAGGCTATCCGCTTCCAGAATAAACCGTCCGTTTCTTTCTTTTCCGGTAGCAGGAAATTTTAAATGGTAAAAATCCTGGAGAAAAGAAAGCATGCTTTCACCTTCCGGTATAGATTCACCTACAGCCACATACTGGTTTTTATCCGTATCTATCAAAAACAGCAAGGATATTTGCCTGAGCCATTGATCCAGCGTATAAGAAATCAATAAGGAAACTGAATCTGACGAATTAATTTTTTGCTTAATTACATCTGTTTTTTCATACAAATCATCCAGCATTGAAGCCATCTCATAAAGCGCTTCATCAGGTTTTATTTCTGTCTGACAGCAATCAAGAGAAAATTGTAAACCATGGTTTAAATATTGTTTTAACAATGCCTGCATTAAATTATGGGATTGGCTGGAGAATTCGCTTATCATGACTTTTAATTCCGGCTCAACCTGAAGGTTTTCATAAAAATTTGATATTTCATTTTCAACTTTTTCCCAGTTTTTCAGGAAATTATCGAATTGATTCCAGCGGTCAAACTCAAGGGGATTCAGGTAATGATAAGGCTGAAAACCGGAAAGCAGAGGGAAAAGTGAAGCCAGCCCGTTCAATGTTTTTGCATCGTCTTTATTTTCAAGCCATTTCCTGTTAATATCAGCCATCAAAAAATAAGGACGGAAAAAAATACTGATTTCCTTTTTCTGTTTACAGGGTAGACAATCATTGACATTTAGAAATTTCTGGTTGCGAACAGGAACAGTTTCATAACGCCTTGTAGTGATAGCCGGGGTTTTAACAGCCTCATGTGTGGGGTTAAAGCCAACAATCTGTGGCAAACATGAAGGTGGTTTTTCAAGGTCTTCCGGCACTATAAATGTTCTACTTTCCTGACCCAATGTTTTAATAATATTATGGTACCGGCTGAAGTGACGGTAAAAAGTCAATATATTGTCTTCCCCACCGGCATGTTTGTAAAACCTGTAAAAGGCTTTTTTTAAGTCCGATTTTTTCAGTGCTATACCTTTCAGTCCTGCTGCACAAATCCATACACCACTTTGTACGAAAATGTGGCGTTCATAATCAGGCATCAAATTAAAAGGTGTTACTATTTTGCCCGACATTTTCAACCGGTAATAGGCATTTTCAAGTCTCTGTGTTTGATTGACCAGATAAGATTTGCTTAAAGTATAATTGCTTTCAATATCAAAAGACAACATCAAAGCATCGTGCGTACCCGGATGAGTAATAATGTAATCAAAAGAAGTCAAATCCGAATTGCGCAGAGGAAATGTTTTAAATTCTTTAATTTTTGTAACCAGGGAATCATAGGGAAGATATTCGGCTTTTATGGCGTTTTCCACCGTCACCCATTCCACCTCCAGACCTGATGGTGCCACCTTCCCGGAAATATCATCGGAATAGCCTTGCAAATAATAGGTTTTACGGGTATGGGGAGCCACCCTGAAAATATAACCGGTAGGGATTACATAGCCCGTATATTGATTCATGAACGGAAGGTAAAACGGTTCAATGCTTCGGTAAAACCAATCTTCCGATTTGTTATTGATTTCCACTTTGAGAACATTACCCCATAATTCACCTGTAGTAAAAGCTTTAATTTCAACCTGTGAATAAGATTTCCCACATAGCAGGCCTGTCAACAAT
>CAYNBC010000050.1:0-645 GCA_964395255.1 uncultured Sphingobacteriales bacterium
GGCTTTGACTGTATCAAAATAAAAATCGGAGCAATTGATTTTGAAACTGAATTTTCATTCCTCCAAAAAATCGTAAAGAAATATGGAAAAAGCATAAGGGAATTAAGGCTTGACGCGAATGGTGCTTTTCGTTATCCCGAGGTTATGGATAAGCTCAACCGACTTGCAGAACTTCATATACACTCGATTGAACAGCCTGTCATTCATGGAAATTGGGAGATTCTGGCTGAAGTTTGTGAAAAATCGCCTATACCAGTTGCACTTGACGAAGAGCTCATTTTTACGCCACCGGCTGAAGCTGAAAATATGTTAAAAACTGTCAAACCTGCTTATATTGTTTTAAAACCTTCTTTAATCGGAGGGTTTTCATCAGCCCATCAATGGATCGAGCTGGCACAACGGCATCAAGTTTCGTGGTGGGCAACATCAGCGCTGGAGTCCAATATTGGACTTAATGCACTGGCACAATGGGTATGCAATTTTAACAATCAGCTATACCAGGGACTGGGCACTGGTTCCCTGTATAAAAATAACATTTCCTCACCCCTGGTGCAGGTCAAAAACTATTTATATTATCAACCGGAATTGGAATGGGACTTATCTCCTCTGGGCTTATAAGCTTCTAACTTCTTTTTATCTCCTTGA
>CAYNBC010000050.1:655-11094 GCA_964395255.1 uncultured Sphingobacteriales bacterium
CCTTGAAAATTTCCAGAGCTTCATCTACAAATTCCACAGGATGAACCGTCATTTCCAGGCCTTTTGATTTTTCAGAAAACTGGCATTTTTTGCCTGAATTCTTCACAAAGCGCAATACTCTTTCAAAGACTTTTTTCTGAAAATCTTCATCCCGGGCAAAAGTAACTGGAAAAAAGAGTTTCAGTTTTTTATTTTTCAGAACAACCTTCTGTACACCTAAATCCTGTCCTATCCATTTAATTCGGATTAAATCCATCAAATCGTTGATTTGATAAGGTCTTTTTCCAAAACGGTCTTCAAGTTCTTCGGCAAATTTTTGCAGGCTTTTTTCATCAGAAATAGCATTCAATCTGCTATAGACCAGTAATCTTTCCTCCATATTTGAAATATAGGTATCAGGAATATGCAGTTCAAGGTCAGTTTCAATCTGGCACTCGGTAAAGATGCGTGCCCGGGAAGGCTGGTCTTTAAACAATTCCGGAAATTCTTCTTCTCTAAGTTCTTCCATGGCTTCATCCAGGATTTTTTTATACATATCCAGACCTATTTCATTGATGAAGCCACTTTGCTCAGCGCCTAACAGGTTTCCTGCCCCCCTGATATCAAGGTCCCTCATGGCAATGTAAAAACCACTGCCTAAATCGGTGTATTCTTCTATTGTACTCAATCTTTTTCTGGCTTCTTCAGTTAAAGAAGTAAAAGACGGAACAAGCAGATAGCAATAAGCTTTAATATTGGAGCGCCCGACCCTTCCTCTCATCTGATATAAATCGCTGAGGCCAAAATGATGGGCTTCGTTGATGATAATTGTATTTGCGTTGGGAATATCCAGACCCGATTCAATGATATTGGTTGAAACCAAAACATCATAATAACCTTCAATAAAGTTAATCATAATTTCTTCCAGTTCCTGGGCTTTCATTCTGCCGTGTGCCACAGCAATTTTTGCAAAGGGAACCTCTTCTTTAACAATATTTCCTATTTTTTCCAGGTCATGTATACGGTTATGGACAAAAAATACCTGCCCATTTCTTTCCAGTTCTTTTTCGATAGCTTCACGGATAATGTTTCTATCAAATGTATGCAAATAAGTTTCAATAGGTTGCCGGTTTGGGGGTGGTGTGTTCAATATAGACAGGTCTCTGACGCCCATTAAAGAAAACTGAAGAGTACGAGGTATGGGAGTGGCTGTAAGTGAAAGCGTATCTACATTTACCCTCATGGATCTGAGCTTTTCTTTGGCTGCCACACCAAACTTTTGTTCTTCATCTATAATTAAAAGTCCCAGGTCTTTAAATTGTATGTCGGAAGATAATAACTTATGCGTGCCTATTATGATATCTATTTTGCCTTCCAGAAGCTCTTTTTTGATTCGTTTTGTTTCTTTTGACGAACGGAATCGACTTAAATAATCCACCCTGACAGGAAAATCTTTGAGCCTGTCGGTAAATGTTTTATAATGCTGAAATGCCAGAATAGTGGTTGGAACGAGCATGGCAGTTTGTTTGCTGTCAGCAGCGGCTTTTACGGCAGCCCTGATAGCGATTTCGGTTTTTCCATATCCCACATCTCCACAAATCAAGCGGTCCATGGGATAAGGCTTTTCCATATCTTTTTTTACATCTTCGGTGCAGCGGGTCTGGTCTGGTGTATCTTCATAAATGAAAGATGCCTCCAGCTCGTTTTGTAAATACGAATCAGGAGAATACGAAAAGCCCTTGGTGGCAAGTCTTTTGGCATATAGCTTTATTAAATCACGGGCAATGTCTTTAACCCGGCTTTTGGTTCGGTTTTTTAAATTTTCCCAGCTTTTAGAACCAAGACGATGTATTTTGGGTACACTTCCCTCCTTACCTACATAGCGTGAAATTTTATGAAGAGAATGAATACTCACATAAAGTAAATCCCCATCTTTATACTCTATTCGAAGAGCCTCCTGGATTTTACCGTTATTTTCAATTTTTTCAAGACCTCGAAACCTACCTACACCATAATTGATGTGGGTTACATAGTCTCCGGGCTTTAATTCATACAAATCTTTCAGCGAAAGGGCTTTATCCTTAGTGTATTGCTTACTTCTCGGGCGGAGATATCGCTGAAAAATTTCATGCTCTGCAAACAGGGCTATATCCAGGTCATGAAAAATAAACCCGCTTTTTAAATTTTTATATACAGGAAAAAAACTTACATCTACCTGTTTGTCTTCAAAAATCTGGTAGATTCTTTCAATCTGCTTGGTAGATTGCGAAAAAATATAATTTTCAATTCCTTGTTTTTCATTCTCTTGCAAATGCTTGATCAGCAGGTCAAAATTTTTGTTGAATTGGGCCTGAGGAGATGTATTAAAAGCTATTTCCCTCCCTCCGGAAGAATCAGCTCCAATGACAAGATGAATCTTTTCTTTTTGTTTCTTGTCCCATCTTTCCAGGTCAATGAATGTTGGGATTTCTTTTTCCTTGATGAGCTGGCAAAATTTTTCTACACTTTCCCGTACATATGCTGGATTTACTATGATATAGAGCGTATTTTGAGGAAGAAAATCAAACAAATCAATTAAAGCCTCTTCCATATCTTCTGGCCGGGAAAGTATGGTCAACTTTTTAAGTTTTCTCCGGGAGAGTTGTGTTTCCGGGTCAAATTCACGAATCGATTCAATTACATCGCCATTAAATTCAATCCGGTAAGGCCATTCATTGGCATAAGAATAAATGTCAAGAATAAAACCCCTGACAGAAAAATAACCCGCTTCGGTAACAAACTCAGTGGCTTCAAAGCCCATTTCTGCCAGATACTGAATCAAAAAATCCATGGAGGTTTCCTGTCCTGCCTGCAGTTGTATTGATTTTTTTTCGAAAACTTGCTTGCTGGCTACTTTTTCAATAAATGCCAGCGGATATGTAACCATTATTCTGCCCTTTTCCGAAGGATTGCGAAATATGTTCAGGGTGTTTATCCTTTCATGCTTCTGAGGATTATATGCAATATTTAAATCATCGTTTTTAAATGATGATGGAAGATAGAATTTGTTTTTTTCGGGAATAAAAGCATCCAGGTCCGATAAAAAATACATGGCTTCTTCTGCATCCGGTGCTATTAAAACAATATCCTGCTTTATTTTCTTACTTAAATAGGAAACCAGAAAAGCCGAAGAAGAGCCTTTTAAACCCGTAAGTATTAGTCTCTCAGACACCTTATTGCAAATAGAATCCAGTATTTCCCGGGCAGAACTTAAACTATCCAGTCTATTTAATGGCTCAAAATCCTTCAATTCATAAATTTTTTACGGGAGCAAAATTCGCTTTTATTACGGGAATATCCTTTTGAATCCTGAAAATACCGTAAATTCATTGTGTAATTTTTTAACTTTCGCTTTGAAAAAAAATCTTTTCAATCAAAATAAAGAAATATGAATATTCAGGATTTTCAGAAAGCTATTTTACAGGGGATACCGGATGAACTTCCCCCTCATCCCGGTTATGACGAATCGGTCAGTCATGCACCAGTAAGACCGGATTATCTAAGCCGGGAAGAAAAAATACTGGCAGTAAAAAATGCACTTCGTTATTTTCCTGAAAAGTTTCATAAAACCCTTGCGCCTGAATTTGCTGAAGAATTAAAAAAATACGGACGGATATACATGTACCGCTTCAGGCCGGTGTATGAAATGAAAGCTCGTCCCATTGATGAATACCCCTGCAAAACCAAACAGGCAGCTGCTATCATGCTAATGATACAAAACAATCTCGACCCTGCGGTGGCACAGCATCCTCACGAGCTGATAACCTATGGTGGGAATGGGGCTGTTTTTCAGAACTGGGCTCAATATCTGTTAACCATGAAATATCTTGCCGAGATGACCGAGAAACAGACCCTCGTCATGTACTCCGGACACCCTATGGGCTTGTTCCCTTCTCACCCCGAAGCTCCACGGGTTGTGGTTACCAATGGTATGGTTGTTCCCAATTATTCCAAACCGGAACACTGGCATATTTTCAACGCACTTGGTGTAAGCCAATACGGTCAAATGACAGCCGGAAGCTACATGTACATTGGCCCACAGGGAATAGTTCATGGTACTACCATTACAGTTTTGAATGCCGGACGAAAAATTCAAAAACATGGGGAAGGTCTGGCCGGAAAACTATTTATCAGTTCAGGTCTTGGAGGAATGTCTGGAGCACAGGCAAAAGCTGCCGTAATTGCTGGTGCCGTAGGTGTTATTGCTGAAATTAATCCTGCAGCAGCCTACAAAAGATACAACCAGGGATGGGTCAATGAATTGTATGAAGACCTTGACAGTTTGATTTCCCGTATGTTAAAAGCCGTTGATAACAAAGAAGCTGTATCCCTTGCCTATCTCGGTAATGTTGTGGACCTCTGGGAAGAATGTGTGAAACGTAATATTCATGTGGATTTAGGTTCCGATCAAACCTCATTGCATAATCCGTATTCCGGTGGTTATTATCCCGTAGGGCTTAGTTTTGAAGAATCCAATAAAATGATGGCTGAAAACCCTGATTTATTCAAGCAAAAAGTACATGAATCACTCAAGCGTCAGGTGGCAGCCATCAATGTTCTGGCTTCAAAAGGTATGTATTTCTTCGACTATGGTAATGCTTTCCTGTTGGAATCAGGTAGAGCCGGTGCAGATATTTTTAAACCCGATGGAACTTATAAATATCCTTCCTATGTTCAGGATATTATGGGTCCCATGTGCTTTGATTACGGCTTTGGTCCGTTCCGCTGGGTTTGCACCTCAGGCAATCCTAAGGACCTTGAAGTTACCGACCAGATTGCAGCAGATGTCCTTGAAAAGATAAAACTTAATGCTCCTGATGAAATTTCTCAACAACTTTCTGACAATATACTTTGGATAAAAAGTGCTGCAGAAAATAAGCTTGTGGTTGGCTCACAGGCACGTATTCTTTATGCAGATGCTGAAGGCCGAATTAAAATCGCTGCAGCCTTTAACAAAGCCATCCGCGAAGGAAAAATTTCAGCCCCCATTGTGCTGGGTAGAGACCATCATGATGTATCCGGCACTGATTCACCTTTCCGGGAAACTTCTAACATCTATGATGGTTCACGCTTTACAGCCGATATGGCTATACATAATGTTATCGGTGATGCTTTTCGTGGCGCTACATGGGTTTCCATTCATAACGGAGGAGGTGTAGGCTGGGGAGAAGTTATAAACGGTGGTTTTGGAATGGTTCTGGATGGCAGCCCCGAAGCCGACAGGAGGCTTCAAATGATGTTATTCTGGGATGTCAACAATGGTATTGCACGAAGAAGCTGGGCGAGAAATCCGGGAGCTATGTCTACGCTTAAAAGAGCCATGGCTGCTAATCCTTTGCTGAAAGTTACTTACCCGAATATTGCTGATGACAACCTGATAAGAGATTTATTTTAATTGAGTTCTGGTACCGGTTTTAATAAATCATGGTCGTTGTTGGCAGGATTGTTAACCCTTTGACTTACCGGGTGAGCTGAGAGTAATTCGTCATCCAGGGGCTGGCATAGATGTTTTATTTCTTTGATATCCAGATTTTCATCCATCCAGTATGCTTCTGTTTCCGGTGTTAAAATAACGGGCATTCGGTTGTGAAGTGGTTTCATAAAATCATTGGCATGAGTAGTAATGATGGAAAAAGTATATAGCTCTTCATTTTCACTTTGCCACCTTTCCCATATTCCGGCAAATGCAAACAGACTTTCATCTTTTAAATAAATTCTGTACGGTTGTTTACCCTGCTTTGTTTTTTTCCATTCATAAAATCCATCAGCAGGAATTAAACATCTTCTTTTTTGAACAGCATATTTAAAAGAAGGTTTTTCCAGTATTGTTTCTGCCCTTGCATTGATAAGACGGTTGCCTATTTTAGGGTCTTTAGCCCAGAAAGGAACCAGGCCCCATTTAAAAAACTGAAGCTTGTCTGGCTGGTTCTGGGTTATAACAGGAAGGTTCTGCCCGGGTGCAGCATTATAAATCACTTTATATTTTTCCCGGTCAACATCTACATGCCATCGTTCATTGATCTCTTCAATTTTTTTGGAAATAATGAACCTTCCGCACATAGCTTATTCTGTTTCATAAGCATACCAAACCAGCTCACCGTTTTCATTGGTATCTGCTACCCATAATTTCCCATGTGCAAAGGACAAAGACTCTCCATAGCTACCTTTGCTAAGCATCATGGGTTTTAAAAACTGACCATCATATGAGTAAAGATATAATAATTTGGAACTGGCATCCCAGGTATAAATAAATTTTTTGCCTACGGCTATTGCACAGCTTCCTGTTTCTTTCTTACCACCCGACTTAACACCTTCTATTTCTTCTTCATTTTTAAGTATGAAAAAATCTTTAATTGCCATTTTATTGTTGTACAGATAATACAATTTAATTCCATTGAAAGACAATGAAGGCGAACAGCAAGGATCGGGGATAACATTCCCGGCAACCAGCTCCATTTTTTTTGCTTTCCATTTTATGATTTTGAATAAATTTCCGGATTGTGAAGTTGCATACATGTATTTGTTTATCGGATTGTACATAAGGCTGTTAAAACTTTTTGTAGCTTCAATTCTTTTCTTCAGTTTTCCATTGATTTTATAAAGATTGATAACAGATTTTGCCTCACCAGAACCCGAATAAAGCACATAATAAAGTTTTTTCTCCTCATTAAAGCACAGCTTGTACGGAATACCTTTTTCATGCGAGACGAAACTTGTAACAGGCAGTAAAACTGCAGTCTCTGCAAGTGCCTCCAGGTCGTAGGCATACCAGTATCCATCATCGCCATTACCGTCTTCGGCTACAAATACATATCCATTGGCATAGGACAAAGAAAAGCCATAATTACCTTTTTCAACAATAACCGATTTAATGAACTTACCTTCAAGATTATAGATATAAATTTCCTTTTTAGCAGCATCCCATGTAAAAAAGTATTTGGTACCTACAGCCACAACAAGACTACCCGTTTCAGGTCTGTCTCCGCATCGAACATGGCCAATTTGAAACAATTCTTTTCCATTTTTAGCATCGAAGATTTTAATAGTACCCTTTTCATTGTAATAAAGCTTTGAACCATCCGGTGAAATACCCAATGAACTTTGCCTGTTTTCATAAAAATCTTTTAACCGGGTCTCGTAAGCCCCGATTTCCATGTCGGTTACTTTTAAAATTCTTCTATCGTAATCATTAACCCATAGTTCTTCAAGGTCGGAGTTATATAATATACTTCTGGCGTCAATTTTAAAAGGGTAACTCCTGAGCCAATTGCCTTTTAAATCATATTGATTGATTTCGCCAAAATTTTTATCACCTCCGTTTATTGTATAATAGTAGTTCCCATCGGAACAAATATGCATGTTGTGTGTGGGTGTTTTTTCTTCAATGCTGAACAACGGGGAAACAATTTGTGCCTGTAAAATTGAAAATGATAACAACACCTGTAACACAGTTGATATAATCAGAATTCTATTTCTCATATGATTGATATTTTAACCATTCAAATAATTCATAATGTTCATTGTTCATCCCCAGCTGTTTGTAGACCTTAACAGCATTTTTATTTCTTTTGTCAACATAAAGCCTTAATCCAAAAAGGTTTGAAGAATTTTCGATTTTCTGTTTTAGATCATGATACATGGATTTATAAATCCCTTTCTGACGAAATTCAGGCTCCACAAAAACCGATTGTATCCACCATATCCAGCCGTTTCGCCAGTCGCTCCATTCAGGAGTTATTAAAAGGGATGCCACTACTTTGTCGTCAATGCATGCTACATAATACTGTCCCAGTTCTGGATGGGTAAATATTTTTTTGACCCCTTTATAAACGGTTTTTTCATCCAGCAAAAGATTTTCTGTTTCTTTTGCCATTCTTATCTGAAATTGAATCAGCTTCTCGATATCTTTCGTTTCTGCTTTCCTGATAATAACTTCCATCAAATGGTTTGTGTTAATAAAAAAATTAGACTATCAATGCTTTATCATTGAACTTTACACCGATTTTTTCTAACCAAAAATATTAAGAATTCTTCGTAATATGAAACCCATCTATGTTCTTTTTATTGTTCCTGTGTTGTTTACTTCTTGCGTAACTAAGAAAAAATTTGTTGAATTAGAAACCTCAAAAAAAAGCCTTGAACTTAAATATGAAAACCTTCAAAAAAAATCCTCGGAACTGGAACTTGAAAACGCAAGGCAATCACAGGAAATCATCTATTTAAATAAAAAAATTGATAGCCTGAAAACTGATACTTCTTATCTGGCTGGTCAATTAAGAAATTTGAAAAAGAATTACAATTTGCTCAATGATTCATACGAAATGCTCAGAGATAAGATGAATAAGCAACTTGAAGGCAAAGAAAAACAAATCATTGAGCTTCAGAACAACTTAATTAAAGCCACGCAAAAAGTTAAAGAAAGAGAAAATGAACTATTATTGCTAGCCAAAGACTTGCATGAACAAAAAGTTGAATTTGAACAGGTAAAAGCTCAATACGAAAAAGCCGATGCAGAATTACAACGGGCACAAAACGAACTTGAAAATAAAAGTAAAGACCTGATTAAACTTCAAAATGCTCTGAAAAAACAGGATTCCCTAGTGAAAGCACTTAAACAAACCGTAACCAATGCTTTTCTGGGATACAAGGATAAAGGCTTGAGTGTAAATATTAAAAACGGTAAAGTTTATCTGTCTCTGGAAGAAAAGTTATTATTTCAAACAGGGAGTATTTATGTGGACAAAAAAGGAGAAGAAGCACTCATAAAACTGGCTAAAATACTAGAAAAGGATACTACCATAACAGTGATGGTGGAAGGACATACAGATGATGTTCCTTATTTGAAGCCTGTTGGCGGAATTAAAGATAACTGGGATTTAAGCGTCCTTCGTGCCACATCTATAGTCAGAATTTTGCTTAAAAATGGAAACATCGACCCCAAAAGGATAATACCGGCCGGAAGAGGCCCCTATCTTCCGGTAGACCCCCGGCCCACGCCTGAGGCCCGTGCTAAAAACCGTAGAATAGAAATTATTCTCACGCCCGAACTGGATAAGATTTTTAAAGCCCTGGAAATCAATTAAAATTTTAGAGATATTCTGAGAGAGAAATTTCTTGGAGGTTGTATATCCCCTGGGCGAAGCATATATTCCCTGTTTAATATGTTTTTGATAACAAATAAAAATTCAATATTTTCCACAGGCTTATAGCCCAGTCTGAAATCCAGAATGGCATCCCCTTTATTATGCTTTTCCCTGTACTCTTTTAATCCCGGTAAAATAATGGCAACCGGAAAACCTCCTGGCAAACGGATGGAATCTTCAAAAGCTTTATCAATATTTATCATAAAGCTATGGTAATCAAGGTTGACTCCTACAATAAATTTTTTAAAATTCCATTCGATGTCTGATTTAAAATTATGAAAAAACCTGTATTTCAAGACATTTTTAGATGTTGAATTGGTGGTTGTTGTAGAATCAAAATTGATTTCCCGTGGATTGGTGTATGTATATCCCAATAAGTATTTCAATGTTGAATTCTTTATTTTCAAGCTTCCTGTTGTGGAAATGTCAACTCCGTTGATTCTTGCATTGGAGATGTTAAAGGCTTTAAATCCTGTATACTTTACAAAAGTGTCAAGATATAAAACTTTGGTATCCACCCAGGGCGGATAATGTTGTCCAAAAGTAAATTCAATCATATCATTATATTCCGTCCAGAAGACAGCAACATCCAGCAATCCTTTTAAAGAACCCCATTTGTATGCCTGAATTAAGCCTCCTTCCAGATTCCAACCTGTTTCCGGGCTTAAGGTGTCGTTGGGGAAAATAATCATACTTCCTACCCTTGTTGATGTGTATTTTTCAGCAATAGATGGATACCTGAATCCCTGTCCAAACGAAAATCTTAAAAACGAATAAGGCGAAAATTCATAATTCAGTCCAGCTCTGAAAATAGGTAATTGTTTCTGGTCTTTGTTATCAATCTCAAAGTATTCCCATCTTCCCCCGAACGAAACTTTTAAATGATCCCACTTTTTATCTATCTGACTGAAAATAGCATAATTATTTCCCTGGTGCGGCTTGTTTCCATACAACTCCGACTCACTTTTCATTATCGAAGCTGTGATTCCTGATGTCCAGGTCATTCCTTCATAAAATTTCTGAAATTGATATTCTCCGTAATACAGAAAGTCGGTATTACTCTGTTGGGTATTATTAAAATTGCTTATTTTGTAATATCTTCCTTTCAGACTATGCCTTGTATTGTTGTTCAAATATTCAATATCCGGGTCTATGGATATGCGTTCAACATCGAACAATTGAATAAAAGAAGGTGATGGCAAATAAACACCTGTATCACCATCTTTCCAAATCAAAAACATTTTCCCTTCTTTCTTCAGATAATTAAACGAAATACCG
>CAYNBC010000051.1:0-3555 GCA_964395255.1 uncultured Sphingobacteriales bacterium
TTTCGAATTATATCGGCCAGTTTTCTGACAAATTTTTCGGGTTCATTTTGGGGCAGAGCATCCTGAAAGGCAAAGTACATTCCATAACCAGCCACTGCACCCAGTAAAGGTGCTCCCCGAACCCACATTTCCTTAATCGCAACAATAATTTCTTCGAAATTTTTTAATTCTACTATTTCAAATTCAAATGGCAATTTGGTTTGATTGATTATAAACAATGAGTTTTTGTCTTCATCAAACCATGCCGACCTGTAATTTTCTCCTTTGATTAACATAGCTATTCCAAATCAGTATTTAGTCTGTACCTGATAATTCTATTATTTCCTTTATCAGCTATATAAACTGTTTTCTTATAGTAGCAAACACCGGAAGGTTCTTTTAACGAAAAAGGACCTTCACCTTCTCCTCCGAAAGAAACTTTAATATTTTTCGATGATGGAAAATTAGGAGGAGGTTCAACTCCTTCCTTACCATCGCTGGTGAATTGATAAAACATATCTGTACCACTATCCACTACAAAAATATATCCGGATTGGTCGGGTGCAATATAAACATCTTCAGGAGATACGAACTTTCCCGGTTCGTATAGGAAACCATCAGCTTTTGTAGGGTCCATGGCCAAAAGTGAACTATTTTCAGCATAAGTTACTCCGGCATCAGGGTCAACAATTTCTCTTATCCATAATACGCGGTATTCAATATCCATGGATGGTTCTTTTTGACAGATGATAAAATCATGGGATTCGTTCATGCCAAAAACAACCTGTGGAGGGCCAGCAAATGAAGCTATGGAAGAAACTCCAATAACAGATTTCAAGTTGGGAATATTGGGGCTCAAGCCTTTAGCATATCCTATATTATTTCCGTTTTCATCAAAAAACAAAATGGCATTATCAGGTCGAGCTGAAGATGTGGGATCATAAACAGGACCTGTCCTGCTTACCATTAAAACATTGTCAGCTCTGCATGCCAATCCTGTAAACTTAACTTCTTTATCCTGTTTCCTGAAAGGAATATTTCTCCGGCTTTCATCACAAAAAGGATGAATCAGAGTATCCACAAATACCGGTCCTGAAGCAGTGGCTGTATTTTTCAAATGAAAAATAGCAGTAAGGGTCACAGCTTCTCCATTAATATCCCGAGTTACCTCACCGATGACATAAGTGTGAATTCTTCTGTCCTGAGTAACTTCAGTAGCTCCGGGAATAGGAATAGTGCGGTGCAATTCTCCTTTAAGGTCCAGAATATTCAAACCATTATCATCCACAACATAAACCATTTCATCATACCCCACAAATACATCAACAGGATTTTTAAAAAAGTTCCAGACAGGAAGTATGGGCACATATCCTACACTCTGGGGGGATAATGTGGGGTCAATTTTTCCCTGTTCAAAAATTTGCTCAACTTCATCATCGGTTAAAGAACCAAAAAGAAAATCACAACTTTGTAAAAAAGTTATTCCCAGTAAGGATAATATAAAAAGTATTTTCTTCATTTATATTAAATAACTGTCAACGAAAGAGTTATTCGATGGATTTCTCCCAGAATCATTTTGGCATTATATCCATAATCAAGAGAAACACCTCCAAAATGACGCATCAGTTTTACACCAAAGCCAAAAGAAGGCAATGCTTTCTGGTCTTCGCCAAAAATATATCCTGTTCGTAAAAACAATAAGTTCTTAAAGTTATATTCACAACCAAACGAAATGGTTTCATTGTTGTCTGTAGGATGAGACAATTGTGCTGCAGCCGTTAAATGGTGCTGTTTGATATCCACCAAACGAGAAGATAAAGCCAATCGGAAGATAGCAGGTACCGCTACATTTTCAAAATTTTCATATACTTTATCACCGTTTAAAGTTGATACTACTACTTTACCGGAAGGGCTGACATTGAAACCAAAATTAGAAACGCCTACTGCAAATCTGGTTTTACGGTTTAACCCTACATTGTATATAAATCCGAAATCAAAAATTCCGTTTTGAATGGTAATTCCAGCCATGTTTTCATAAACATATTTTAAAGTAAGTCCAAAGCTGAAATTATCCGATAAAATCTTACCATAAGACAACCCAATCACGAGATCGCTGACCGAAAAGGTCATACCATTACCCTCAGGTAAAAATTCAGTAGTTACAGGCATTTCACCTGAATTAATACCCAGTACATGCAGTCCCCAGAAGTTTAATCTTGACTTTGAATAAATGAAACCTGCATAGGAAAGATGAATCCCTGAATAGTAGGATGTTTGTCCTAATTGAAAATGCCAGTGGGCAGTGTCTGTCATGGTCATTCCTGCCGGGTTCCAGTAAACAGATGAAACATCATCTGCCATGGAAGCAAAACTACCCGCTAGTCCGGCAGACCTGGCATCAGGGGCAATCTTTAAAAACTGGAAGCCCGCTGTGCCCGCTCGGCTGTTCCCGAAGGAAGGAAGAATTTGTTCGCTGCTACTCTGCGCACTGAAAATAAAAGCAATGGCAATCAATATCTTATATGCAGAGTTATACATTTTATTTTTTCAAACTTCAAAGATAACCTATTCGTAAAAAATAATCTATTTCTTGAATATGGTTTTCAATATGTCATTGAGGTCAAAAATTTTAAATCCCCTATTGATGATGATTCCTTTCTTGTCGATTAAAATGTAATATGGAATGCCTTCAATTCTGTAAATATTTGCCATTTCATCATCCCATCCCACCAGGTTGGAAACATGAATCCAATCACCAATTCCATCATCATTGATGGCTTTTACCCAGGGTTCTTTTTCCTCATCCAGTGAAACCGCATAAATAGACAAACCTCTGGGATGGTATTCACGATAAATATTTTTTAAAATCAAATTATCTTCTCTGCACGGTTCACTGTATGCTGCCCAGAAATAAAGCAATACATACTGTCCTTTTAAGTCACTGAGGCTGTATGTGTTTCCATCCGGACCTGTCATAACAATATCAACAGCTTCATTACCTGGATATGTAGGAACAATTTTTTCAAGTTTTTCTAAATACTGTTTATAGAATTTTGAATGGGGGCATATCCGGGCAAATTTATCTCTGACTTTAATCATTTCATCATAAGCCAGATCCGGGTCAAGGTAAAAAGCAGCCATCAGCGCAACCATCGAAGTATCTAATCTTTCAATAAACTGAACTAATTCACGGGTTTTATTTTTTAAGATTTCATGATAATAAATGGGCAGGCTATCCACCAGCATGACCAGTTCTTTGTTTCTTTTTTTTGATTTTTCCAGTTGTTTTACTCTATCCTGAAGGGCCAGAGTCTGGTCATTGTATTTATGAAAAATAGAATACATTTCTGCAAGCTGAATAGATTCCGGAGCTCCTTCAATTGTATAATCGCCAAGATTTGAGATATCTGTATAAATTTTCACTTTTCCCTTTCTCAAAAAGAGATGAATATTGCCATTGGGAAAGCGCAATTGATATATGCCGGGTTCCGGAACTTCAACATCAAAATGAAAACTGCCGTCTTCATTCACGATAACAGAAAACAAAGGATTTATTTTTCCAATATTAAGTTCATC
>CAYNBC010000051.1:3565-11063 GCA_964395255.1 uncultured Sphingobacteriales bacterium
TCCCCCATCTTTAACATAGCCTTCTATGGTAACTTTTTCGGGTTTGTAATAAGGGTTAACCCTGGAAGTATCCTTTGATGACGGGCTCTGCTCTTGCACCTGAGCATTCTGCTTTTCATTTTCAACTGGCTTATTTTTATTTACATTCTGACATGAAAAGGCAACAACCAACAGTAAACCCAATAATATCTTCAACTTTTTCATCCTCATTTTTTATTAAAATATGTATTACACAATCCCTGGAGTAACCAGCTTACTTTTCTTTCAACTTTTTATAGGTTTCTTCATCAATTACATTAACATAAATTTTATTGCCCTGTTCATCGTAACGGGTTATTTTTACGGGTAGTCCATTCTGATAGATGGTTTCGGATTTAATAATCCCGTTTTCATACCATTCCAGGGCTTTGCCACTTTTTTTCCCCAGATAAAAATGTTCTTCCAGTTTTTTGGTTCCATTTTTATAATACTCAATACGGGTTAGCAGATCATCATTTTTATAATATTTTTCTTCTTTTACTTTGCCGTTCCAGTACCATTGGTATTCCACTTTCGATACACCTTCCTCCGAATATTCCTCCAAAAAGTTTAATAAACCGTTTTCATTATAAAATTTAAATTTTACCAGGTGATTATTTTCATAAAATTTTTCAGATTTAAGATTACCGTTTTCATACCATTCGTAGGCTGTACCGATAATCGAATCATTGGAATATTCGATTAAATATTTTTTATTACCATTGGGATACCACTCCCGCCACTTGCCATGTTTTTTACCATCCTTGTATTTTCTTCTAAGCTTATAATTGCCGTTTTCGTACCATTGAGTCAGTGAAATAAGTTTATTATTGCGGTAAACCCGTTCTTCTTTTTTTTGTCTTGTCCCCGGATATTTTGAAAACTCAGTTCTATTGGGTCGATGGCTTTGCGCCACAGATAATACAGAATACAGGCAAAATAGGATTACAGGTATCAGATAACGAATTGATTTCATAGAACTATAGTTTTTTTAAAATCAATTCTTCGGCTCTGTTCAATGCTTTTTCAATTCCAGCTGGATTTTTACCCCCGGCCGTTGCAAAAAAGTTTTGTCCTCCGCCTCCGCCATCAATTTCTTTAGCTATTTCACGGATGATTTGGCCGGCATTGATTTCATGAGATTGGCAAATAGATTTATCAATAAATATCCACAGATGGGCTTTCTGATTTATTTCTCCACCCAGTAAAACAATTGCGTTATTGATTTTATTTCCCAGACTAAAAACAAGGTTTTTTCCCTGCGCAGCCGAATCTATATTGATTTTTGATTTTATCAGCGAAATATCTCCCAGTTTACGGGCTTTTTGTGCCAGATTATCAACCATTTGCAGACTCTTTTCCTGCTCCAGCCTTTCTATGCTTTTTTTCAGGGTTTTATTTTCTTCTTGTAATTTAACGATGGCTTCGTTAAGCCTTGCTTCATCTACACCCATATTTTCACACAAATGATGCAGTATTTCTTCCTGGCGCTGTATGTATTCCACTGCTTTTTTTCCAGTCAGCGCTTCGATTCTGCGAACGCCTGCAGCAATTGCCGATTCACTGATTATTTTAAAAAAACCGATTTCACCAGTTGCCTTAACATGAGTTCCCCCACATAATTCTACAGAATCATCAAATTTGATAACTCTTACTTTTTCTCCATATTTTTCACCAAATAATGCCATAGCGCCCATTTCAATGGCCTTCTCAAAAGGTATATCAGAAAATTCCTGACGGGAAATATTTTCCTGTATTCTTCTGTTCACCTCCATTTCAACAGCCCGTATTTCTTCGCGGCTCAATTTTCGGAAGTGTGAAAAGTCAAATCTCAGACGGTCTGCTTCAACCAGTGAACCTTTTTGTTCAACATGTGTGCCCAGTATATTTCTCAAAGCATGATGCAGCAGGTGGGTTGCCGAGTGGTTTTTCATGATATCTCTACGGGCTGATTCGTTGATGACTGCCATAACAGCTTTTTCAGGATTTTGCGGTAGGTTTTTCATGAGATGTACAATCATCTCATGTTCCTTAATGGTATCAAAAACAGGATATTGTTCATCATTCTGAATAAGAAAACCTTTATCACCAACCTGCCCACCACTTTCAGCATAAAAAGGTGTTTTATCAAGTACAACATGAAAATATTCCGACTTTTTATCTCTAACCTTTCTGTATTTTAAAATTTTGGCTTCACATCTCGTCATTTCATAACCGACAAACTCAGTACTTTCCGATGTGGAATGCACCTCAATCCAATCTGAGGTTTCTTTTTTTGTAGCCTTACGGGACCTGTCTTTCTGCTCCTGAAGATATTTTTCAAATTCCTTTTCATCAACAGAAAGACCGTTTTCACGGGCAATTAACTGGGTGAGGTCAAAAGGAAAACCGTAAGTATCGTAAAGAGTGAATGCTGTTTTTCCCGGTATAATGCCTGTCTTTTTTTGTTGGGTTTTCTCTATCTCCTGATTTAATAATTTTATACCTGATTCAAGGGTTCTCAAAAAGTTTTCTTCTTCTTCTTTGATGACTTTTTGAATTAAGTCTTTTTGCTGGTTAATTTCAGGAAAAGAGTCACCCATAACTTCTCCGAGAACGGGCACCAATGTGTAAATAAATGCATTGTTCTGATTCAGAAATGTATATGCATAGCGAATAGCTCTCCGGAGAATTCTTCTTATAACATAACCTGCCTTGTTGTTGGAAGGAAGCTGACCATCAGCAATAGCAAAGGAAACAGCCCTTAAATGATCAGCAACTACTCTTAAAGCTACATCAGTCTGATGGGCTTTACCATAAGTTACACCTGTCAATTCAGCACACCTTTGAATAATGGGCTGAAAAAGGTCAGTATCGTAATTGGATTTTTTATTTTGCAACACCATACACAGCCTTTCAAGCCCCATTCCTGTATCTACATGTTTTTCAGGCAGTGATTCAAGGGTACCATCTTTCAGTCGGTTGTATTGTATAAAAACCAGATTCCAGAGTTCAATAACTTCAGGATTGTTCTTGTTTACCAGTTTATATCCGGGTATTTTTTTTAATTCTTCATCATTTCTTAAATCAATATGTATTTCGCTGCAAGGCCCACAGGGCCCGGTATCACCCATTTCCCAGAAATTATCTTTTTTTGAGCCTTCTAAAATGTGGGTTTCAGGAAGGTAGTTTTTCCAGAAATCCCTCGACTCAACATCGGTTTCCAGATTTTCTCCCGAATCTCCTCCAAAATAAGTTACATATAATCTTTCCGGAGAAATTTTATACACTTCGGTCAACAATTCAAAAGCCCACTCAATGGCTTCTTTTTTAAAGTAATCTCCAAAGCTCCAGTTTCCGAGCATTTCAAACATAGTATGATGGTAGGTGTCGTGCCCGACTTCTTCGAGGTCATTATGTTTTCCACTTACCCTCAGGCATTTTTGAGTATCGGCAACACGTTTATATTCAGCTTGCTTATTTCCAAGAAAATAATCCTTAAATGGGTTCATACCCGCATTGGTAAACATCAGCGTAGGGTCATTTTTGATTACCATAGGAGCAGATGGGACGATTTTATGCCCTTTTTCACGAAAAAACTCCAGAAACTTATTTCTTACCTCTTTACTTTCCATTATTAAATATCTCCCTGTATTTAGCTTTTTTATCAAAATGCAAATTTGCGTAATTTTTCAGATATCCTTTGCTTTCACAGATATACACAACCATGGAATGTTTTTTACTTGTACTTTTCAAAATAATTAATAATAATTTGCATCAGTAAATGATTTAGCTAATTTTATGAATAGCCAGTTAAACAAGCCAAGGATAATAAAGTCATTCGACAAACTGGATAAGCATATCCAGGATCAAATAAAGTTGAAGTATCCGAATGGTTTTAGCGAGCACTTGATAAAATTTCGAAACAGCAAGGGAGATTTGATAAGTGCTCTACCTTTTGAGTCTGAAGACGCATATTATCTGGTAAAAATGAGTGTTACCGAAGCTAAAGACCTTATCATCAATGACGATGATTATGACGATTTCGGTTTTCTGAAAAAAGAAGTTAAAGACGAGCTAACAGAGAAGTATTTTCCTGATGAAAGCCCGTATTATTCCCCTGATGATGAAGAAGAACCTGAAGAATAAAAAACAGTAATAATTACCAGCTACCTCCGGCACCGCCACCACCAAAACTACCACCTCCAAAACCTCCAAAGGTTCCGCTTCCCGAGTTGAAATCACTCCAGGTGCTTCCTCGGGCAGTACCGCTGTTCATCAACCAGAAAGCTGTCCAGAATGGGAGGCTGTTTACCGAAGCATAAGACCTGATAGCAAACATGCGGAATATCAACCATATCAAAATGAAAATAAAAATCACCCCACCCAGAGGGGCTTTCTCAGATGAAGTCTTTTTTGCATATTCTTCGGGTGAAAATTCTTTTGTAGCCAGAGACATGATGGTACTCACTGCCCTATCAAGACCCTGAAAAAATTGTCCTTTTTTAAATTCGGGAATCATTTCATATTCAACAATTCGTTTGGCAATAGCATCCGGAATTACGCTTTCCAGCCCATAACCTGTAGCGATAAAGGTTTTTCTTTCACCAGCACCACCCGTTGGTTTTACAAGGATTACAACACCGTTATCAAATTCTTTTTGGCCTACACCCCATTTTTCACCCAGTTCAAAAGCAAACTGTGCAGGGTCATATCCACCCAGATCTTTTACGGTAACAATTACAATTTGAGTGGAAGTTTGCCGGTCAAATTCAACAAGCTTTTGTTCAAGGTTATTTTCTTCCTCTGGAGTCAGAATATCAGCAAAATCATTTACCAGACGAGGTGGATTGGGTTTTTCAGGAATTTGCCCGATAGCAGGAATTGCAAAACCAACCAATAAAATATATACCCAGAGAAGTTTTCGTTTCAAGTAATACATAGTCAAATATTATTGTTTGCCAAAAGAAATTTCATCAGGTAATTCATTGATATCCTCACCTTCTTTATAAGGAAAATATGCTTTAAGTTTTTCCCCTGCCATTTTGATTCCTTCAATCAAACCATCTACCAGCTCACCTCTTTTAAAATAATCCAGCATTTTTAATTTGACTTCTTCCCAGAATCCTTCTGGCACTTTAGCATTGATACCTATATCACCAAGGATAGCAAATTTTTTGTCTTTCAAAGCCAGATAAAACAAAACACCATTCCTTAATTCGGTTTTATGCATTTCCAGTTTTGCAAAAACCGTAGCGGCTCTATCAAGGACATCACCTTTACAGCGGTAATCAATATGAACCCGGATTTCGCCTGATGTTTGTAATTCTGCTTCTTTGATGGCAGCTACTATTCTGTCTTTTTCTATTTGCGTTAGTTTTGATGCAGGCATAGTTAGTTGTTTTAAAAGTTAACCTCAGGTACCTGTTCCGCGTTTTCTACGGCTTTGAATTCAGGTTTGCGTTCAAACCCGAACATGGAAGCTATTATATTAGCTGGAAATCTTCTGATTGCCGTATTATAACTTCTTGTGGCTTCAATGAATTTTTTTCTTTCCACGGCAATCCGGTTTTCCGTTCCTTCCAGCTGAGCCTGCAATTCCAGAAAATTTTGATTGGCTTTTAACTCAGGATAGCGTTCAACCACAACCATCAATCGCGACAATGCTGAACTTAAATTGTCCTGTGCTTGCTGGAATTTAACCAGCTGTTCTTCTGTCATCTGTGCAGGGTCAATTTGTATGGATGTAGCTTTTGACCTTGCTTCAATAACTTCAGTCAATGTTTGTTTTTCATATTCTGCATAACCTTTTACCGTTTTTACCAGATTGGGTATCAGGTCTGCTCTTCTCTGGTAAACATTTTCAACCTGCGACCATTGAGCTATTACAGCTTCTTCTTTTGTAACGAGATTGTTATATGTTCCTTTAATGGAAAAATACAGAACCAGAACAACCAGTATAACAATACCCCAGATAATCCAACTTTTCTTAACCATAATTTTAAAATTTTCGATTAATTACTCAAACAGTATGCCTCTGGTCAGGATATGAAAAAAAGTCAGTTACATGGGCGTTAAATAATTCCTGAAAATATTTTATCCACAAAGTCTTGGCTTCCTTCATATCTATTTTCTGACCCAATTCTCTTTCAAGAGAAGTTACAGCGCGCCCCTTAATGCCGCATGGAACAATAAAATCGAAATATTGAAGCTGGGTATTGATATTGAATGCAAAACCATGCATGGTCACATACCTGCTGGCTTTAACGCCAATGGCACATATCTTTCTGGCTTTTGCCGGATGTTGGGCATCCAGCCAGACACCGGTCATTTTCCCGGCACGTTCTCCTTTTAACTTATAATGAGCAAGTACTTTGATAACTACTTCTTCAATAAGGTAAATATACTTTTTGATGCTCAGATGAAAATTTTCCAGATTTAAAATGGGGTATCCAACCAACTGTCCCGGCCCGTGATAAGTTATATCGCCACCTCTCGTTGTATGAAAAAATTCAATTCCTCTTTTTTTAAGTTCTTCTTCGCTAAACAATAAATTTTCTTTATGCCCTGATTTGCCGAGTGTTATCACATGGGGATGCTCACAAAAAATCAGATAATTTTCAGTCTGTTGTGATGTATTATTGTTCTGTTTTAGATTGATTAATCGTTGGAACAAATCCTCCTGCTTTTCAAAAGCTTCTTTATAAGGAATTAATCCCCAATCCTGAAAAAATACCCGGGTCATGGCTTTCAATTATGGAGCAAAAGAAATAAAAAATTCATTCTTTCAGAATAATTACAGCAAAATGAAATATTATAAGGGAATCAATTATTTTTGCTTTAACTTTACTATGTAAAAGTAAATGGATAAAAAATTATGGCATCATTAAACAAAGTAATGTTAATCGGAAATTTAGGAGCAGATCCTGAAATTCGCAGATTTTCCGATGAAGGCATAGTGGCCAACTTTAGAATTGCCACTACCGAAAGATATAAAGACAAAAACGGGGATTGGCAGGAAAATACTGAATGGCACAACATTGTTGCCTGGCGTTATCTGGCTGAAAGAGCTGAAAAATATTTAAAAAAAGGAATGCAGGTTTTCGTGGAGGGTAAATTGACCACCCGAAGCTGGGAAGATAATGAAGGAAAAAAGCGTTTCTCTACGGAGATTTATGCAAGTAATTTCTTTATTCTTGGCAGAAGAGAAGATACCGGAACAAGCGCTCCGGATGCACCCACCGAACTTGATGAACCACCTGCACCTCCTACCCAACCCGAAGCCGATGATGATTTACCCTTTTAATCCCTTTCAAACAACAAGGAATCAATGATGTTTCTTTCCGTCTCACAGGCGGTAATTTTTCTCGGCATCTTCAAACAAGCACCTGATGCTCAGTTCTATACCTTTATTGTTATAGAGATAATTCTATTACTATGTTCGGGTTTGATTTCAGGTTCTGAAGTAGCCTTTTTTAAATTGGACAATAAAGATCTTGAC
>CAYNBC010000052.1:0-5776 GCA_964395255.1 uncultured Sphingobacteriales bacterium
GTTTAAAGAAGTTGGTATTGTCCTTGTAAATGTTGTTATTGGGGCACTTTTAATTTAATATCCAGAGAGTTTGCTAAAAAATGGTTTGTTTTTATAAAATTCAATTTTTCCCACAATGGTGTTACTACTGAAAATCCCAATACTGTAAGTGATGCAGAATTATTCAGAAAAAATAACATTGAAAAAGAACTGGATGATTTAAAAGATGTGCTCAACTGGATTCAGTTTAACAGAGTAATTCCTGAGGAAGAAATTGACATAAGCAAAATTTATTTATGGGGACATAGCCGTGGTGCCTCGGAAGCCATCCTGTTTGCAGCTGAAAACGAAGAAATAACGAAACTTGCTTCCTGGGCTGCGTTTTCCGATTTTATGAAAATATGGAAAAGATATTATGATATAGACGAATGGAAACAGGCGGGAACAATATGGCGTGAAAATCCCTATTCATCTGAACCGCTTCCTCTCGATTTTCAGATAGTGGAAAATTACCTGCAAAACAAACAAAGGTTTAATATTTTGAATGCTATGCAATCCTATAAAAAGCCAGTTATGTTAATACATGGAACAGAAGACGATATGGTTCCCATGGAGCATGCACTGGAATTAAAGCAAGCTAATAAAAATGCCATCTTAAATTTGTTTCCGGGTGCGTCTCATACATTTGGCGGGTATCATCCTTTTACACAATCCCAGCTTCCTCCCGACACTAAAAGAATGGTAGACGATTTAATAGATTTTTTTAATGCTTAATATACTTTACCTTTTTTTGCGTTATAGGTAATTTTTAAGGCACTGGCTTTTCGAAGTTCTTGCTTTACATCAGTAACGATACCCATTTTTGTTTCAGCATCTACTTTGAGGGCAAATGTCATATAAGGAACAACTCTTTCGTCTCTTTTAAGTCTTTCGTTTTCGACAAACTCAATAATATCATCAACATCACCAAATTCATCATTCAATTGAATTCTTGGAGCTGTTCCATATTTTGCCTGTAACTTTTGAACAGGGGGACCGATATTAATAGTAGCAACCCATGATTTTTGCTTGATTTTAGTAAGTTCAGTTGCAGTAGGTACATTGGTTCTCACAAGTGCTTCGGAATCTCGTAATACTGTGGATACCATAAAGAAAAATAAAAGAATAAAAATAATATCCGGTAATGAAGCAGTTGATATAGTAGGTATTTCCTTACTTTTTTTTCGTACTATTTTAGCCATTATTTTTTACCTTTAGCATTTTCAGGTTCAGCTTCAGAAATTTTCATAGGGAACTCAGAATTGATAATTTTTTGCTGTGACCGTGGTAAATCTTTCATCCTCATCCCAAATCTTTTCATTGCTTCTTCATCCCTGATTTCATTGTAGGCAGCTGTAAGTTCATTCTGAACTTTGATGTACATATCGTATGATGTTCCACGGTCGCTTTTTAATGAAACAACAGCTTTTTTAGGGCTTTCAGAAAGATTGGGATCTGCTCCGTAATTTAAGATAAATTCTTTGGTTTTTTGTTTTAGTTCAGCAATATTTAAATATTCGCCTTCCACAAGAAGCTCATCCCTGGCGTTTACTCTTACTTCAAATACATTTTTCTTTTTCAGTTTTACATCAATTTCCTGTCCTGGAGGAGGCATGGGAGGAAGTTTTCTGATAATTCCCTTATCGGTGTCTATGGTGGTTACCATCAGGAAGAAAATGAGAAGGAGGAAAGCAATATCCGCCATTGAAGACGCACTGAATTCCCCCATCCCTCTTCTTTTTTTTCTCATAACTTCTTATTTAAAGAAAGAATAAATTTCAAAAACAAAAATTATAACAATAGTCAATCCACCTACAACATAAAGTGTGGAAAGGGAGGCTCCTACCAGTTTTAAATAAGTTGTAGAAACATCAATGTTGGCAAATGGTTCAGTAGAAGCTGTACTGTATGAAATAATAAAAATTAAAACCAGCACCAGAAAGCCAATTAATGACAACAGACTTTTTCGAGGGCTATCTATGATACCGTATATTGAAAATACAAGTACAAGAAAAATACCCAGTGCCAACAAAACATAGCCTGTCGTAAGTGTCAAATCAGCATTGTTGGAAAACCAACCTATTGCTGTGGCAATAATTACTGCCAGATAAAATAGCATCCGTATGAGAAAGGATGTTGTGAATCTAGTACTCATAAAAATTTATTTTTGGGTAACACCATATTCAAGCATCATATCAACAAGAGTTATGGAAGCATCTTCCATATCGTTAACGATACTGTCAACTTTAGAAACCAGATAGTTATAGAAGAGCTGCAGAATTACAGCGACTACAAGACCTCCAACAGTAGTGAGCAAAGCCACTTTAATACCACCAGCCACGATGGAAGGTGAAATATCACCTACCTGCTCAATCTGGTCAAATGCCTGAATCATCCCGATAACCGTACCCATAAATCCTAGCATGGGGGCAAGGGCAATAAAAAGTGAAATCCAGACCAAACCTTTTTCAAGCAGGCCCATCTGAACAGCACCATATGAACTGATGGCTTTTTCTACATCTGCAACACCATTATTTCTTCTCAAAAAGGCCTGATAAAATATGGATGCCACAGAACCTCTGGTAGTTCTGCAAATTTCTTGTGCGCCTTCTACATCATTGTTTTTCAGTTTTTCTTCAATTTTTTCAAGCAGTCTTTTGCTGTTCACAGATTTCAGGTTCAGGGTAATAATTTTTTCAATAGCTATAGCGAGTCCTAGAATTAATGAAATTAATACAGGGAACATAAATCCTCCACCCTGAATAAAATATTTTTTCAAAACCTGTGTACCTGAAGACTTGGGTACTACTTCTTCTTGTTCAGCCTGTTCTGCTTCCTGAACGGCAGCGGTGTCGGCAGCTTCAGCCATAGTGGTATCACTACTAGCTTCTTCTGTCACTTCCACACTGTCCTTGTTAGTTGTTTCTTCCTGAGCCATTACGCTGAATGTGCTCAATACAAACAAGGATATAACCGTTAAAACTGATAATGCTTTTTTCATGTCTGTTATTCTTTAATTTTTATCGCAGTTATTTGATTGTGAATTAATGATTTTATACAATCGGTTGCAAATTTATAAAAAATGGCTAATAACAAAATTTATTTTAGCCATTATTGTATTTTATATTTTATCAACTTACGGGTTTGTACCTGACCATGACGGGAATAAATTCGTA
This sequence comes from uncultured Sphingobacteriales bacterium, assembly GCA_964395255.1. GTDB lineage: Bacteria > Bacteroidota > Bacteroidia > CAILMK01 > JAAYUY01 > CAYNBC01. The sequence goes on from CAYNBC010000052.1 coordinate 3,195, forward strand.
CATAATACACTCCTCCAGCCCAATTACCTGTTGCAATTTTACCTGCACCTCTCTGTACTTTTTTTTGATAAACAAGCTTGCCGTGGCTATTGTAAACCTCCATTAAAATGTTTTCCTGAGTTTGAATGATAAGTTGATTTCCGAAGGGCACAGGATATATATTGATTTGTAAATCGCTGGGCTCTTCCATTGATAAAGGATAAACATTAACTTTTTTTGACTGGGTGTCAGAATAACACGAGTTAAAGGCAATCAATTGTATGGTATATTCACCCTTTGATGAATATGTATGAGTGGGATTCATTGAACTATCTTTCATGCCATCTCCAAAATCAAAAAGAAATGAATCTGCATTGAAGGAATGGTTTGTAATTTGAACCTTTAGCCCTTCAATGGACACATTAAAATCTGCTGTTACACGGGCACTGGTATCGCAAATCACGAAATCCCATATACCTCGACCATAGGTGCCAAACCTGACGGTATTTATAGATGGAATATAATCAACTGCCCAGTAAATCTGGTCTGGAGCCGCTTGGTTTGTTAAATCAAACCACTTGTTTTCCTGGAAAATATATACAAAAGCACCTGCTTCGGTAGCCGCAAAAAGATATTTCTCTTCAGGGTCGGTAGCCAGCTGATAAAATAAAGTATTGGGAATATTTTGTTCCAGAGCTGTAAAAGTTTTACCATAATCATCCGACATATAAACACCGGGATTGGAATATCCGCTGCCACATACATAAAGGCGCGATGTATCATTCGGTGAGGCAAGGATAAAAGCACCATAAAAATAATGGGCTCCAAAACCTGATAGTTTGCTTTGCAGAACCCAGTTTTGTCCCCCATCATCCGAAAAATAAAATTCTCCTTTGTTGGTAATAGCATACCTGACCCGGGGGTTTAAAGGAGAATATGCCAGTGCTGATAGTTTTGAACCGTTAACACTAAAATCAAAGCTTTCTTCAGTAGCTGTGATAACACCATTATCATAGCTTAAATGAAATAATTTACTCCCCGAAGTAGTGCTTCCCCCTGCCAGATAAACTTTTTCAGGATCAATAGGGTCTTCCATCAAGGGAGGCATCCAGTAATGACCTGTCATATTAAAGTTCCACCGTGCATTGCTGGTGCTTGAATTTATGTTGGGATAATAAATGGCAAAACCGGGATATACCATCCATATACTATAACCTTCATCTGAAGAAACAATATGACCATAATCTCCACTGATAACCTGGTTAAAGTTTAATACTCCAGCACTGCTATCCACTGCTTTTTGATATCCCTGATCCTGGCTCCCGGCATGAATAAATTGAGGGTCATATCGACAGGTATAAACTGAATAATACTGGCTTATATCATCAGGGATAAATTTTTAACATTTGCAAGTGAATCCGTGGAAAAATAAGTACCGCCATCCGTATTGACGAAAATATACTCCTTGTGGTTAATATAAAATATATTAATAGAAGGTATATCCGCATGAAGGCGTACTTCAGGAGCTCCGTAATAATCATACCAGTTGTTGACTTTGTTCCATGTTTCTCCCTGGTTATAGCTTAGATATCCATTAACTCCTCCCAGATAAACATGATGGGGGCGCTCATGAGAACATATAAAACTGGTTCTGCGAAAAGGTTTTTCCTCAACACTTCCTTTCCTGGTCCAGCTGTATCCTTCATCAACACTTAGATAAATGTCCGTATTTTTAGATTGAGAGACTGCCAGGTATAGGCGGGTTTTTCCTTTATAATGGCTACCTGATAAATATTTGCTTCCGGAGAGGCCAGATGGTATGGTGGAAATAAAATCAAGGCTTTTATTGGAAAGCGAAAACAGCGAGTCGGCAATTAAAAAATACAAAGGACAAGCGCTAATGGGGTCTGTCCATATATCCATATTATTTACAGAACCATAAACATCAGCTCGAAAGGACTGTATTTTTTTAAAAGTTTCAGAATAGTCATCTGAATAATACAGGCTGAATATTTTACCCCAATTGGAATAATCCCACTCTTGCACCAGAAGATAAATTTCTTCACGGGGATAAGGGCTAAATACAACCCTTTGAATGTTGCCCCATTTTACCATGTTTTCAAGGCCCTTAGCGGTTTTCCATTCTTTTCCTTCATTGTCAGTATAGAAAACACCTTCCAGTCCAAAACTACCGGATACAACAACAATACGGTGAGTACCGTTCAAATGCAATATTTTTAATCCAATGATATTTGGGATCCGGAATTTATCATTCAAAACTTCCCAGTTATTTCCCGCCAGCGTTGATTTCCAGATATTTCCTCCGGCAGAAGCAGTGTATAAAATTTGACGAACCGAATCATACTCTGAAAGGTGCACGCGACCTGCTTGATTGGCACTACCTCGTTCCAGGAAATAACCTTTTAAACTACCATTGGCAAGATTTACAGAAGAACGCTTTGAAAGTGAGGATAAACGGTTGGCTCTTTCCATTCGAAATTTCATTTCTTCATTTTGCCAGTTAAAGCCGGGTTCGCAGTAGTGCATGTCTTTCAGCCACTGTTCTTTTAAGGCTTCATTTTCATTTTCATCCACAATTTCTG
>CAYNBC010000052.1:5786-11017 GCA_964395255.1 uncultured Sphingobacteriales bacterium
TTTCTGTAGGCACAGGCTGGTTGTCTAATTTTGTTTTTTTCTTGAAAATCAAATAAGAAAGAGACATCCAGACGGCCAAAATCAAAAAAACACCAATAAGATTGTGCTTAAAATTTTTCATAAATAATCACTTGAATTATACAAATAGCATCATTCCGGAAATAGCTTTAACCTTAATTACAAAAATAAGTCAAATTAAATCTAAATTTGCACTTTCAAAATATCTAATAAAACCAGATGATTACAATCACATTTCCTGACGGCAGCACCAAAGAATTTCAAGAAGGTATTACAGGACTGGAAATTGCCAAAAGCATTCATCCTGCCTTAGCCAAAAGAGCACTGGGGGTAAAAGTTAATGACGAAGTCCGTGATTTGACCCGGCCCATTAATGAGGATGCATATATACAGATATTGACATGGGAAGACCCTGAAGGAAGAATGGTTTTCTGGCATTCATCAGCCCACATTATGGCTTTTGCCATCGAAAGCTTATTCCCCGGAACTAAGTTCGGTATTGGTCCCGCAATTGAAACAGGGTTTTATTATGACATTGATACGGGTGGCAAAGAGATATCCCAGGATATGCTTGGCAAGCTTGAGCAAAAAATGAAAGAAATTACCCGGGCTGCCTATCCCTTTATCAGAAAAGAAATCAATAAAGAAGAAGCCCTGAAGTTCTTTTCCGAAAAAGGCGACCCCTATAAAGTTGAATTAATTAATGAACTGGAAGATGGAACAATCACCTTTTATACCGTTGGTGATTTTATTGACCTTTGCCGTGGCCCTCATCTGCCCAACACAAGCTATATCAAGGCAATCAAACTCTTAAATATTGCCGGTGCATACTGGAGAGGTGATGAAAACCGTCAGCAATTAACACGTATTTATGGTGTTACTTTTCCACAGCAAAAGCTCCTGGATGAATACCTTCATATGCTTGAAGAAGCAAAGAAAAGAGACCACCGGAAGCTCGGAAAAGAACTGGAAATTTTTATGATATCCGATAAGGTGGGAGCCGGCTTGCCCATCTGGCTACCCAACGGTGTTATTATCCGTGAAAAACTTACTGAATTTCTGAAAAAAGAGCAGCTTAAAAGAGGATATCAACAGGTGATTACACCTCATATTGGAAAAAAAGAATTATATATTACTTCAGGACACTACGCCAAGTACGGTAAAGATTCATTTCAGCCAATTCAAACCCCACATGAAGGTGAAACTTATTTATTGAAACCCATGAATTGCCCTCACCATTGCGAAATATACAAAAACAAGCCACATTCTTACAGGGATTTACCTGTAAAGCTGGCCGAATTTGGCACTGTTTACCGCTATGAACAATCAGGCGAATTGAACGGGCTTGTCAGGGTAAGAGGCTTTACCCAGGACGATGCTCATATCTTTTGCCGACCCGACCAGCTTAAAGATGAATTTCTGGATGTAGTAGACATTATCGAAATACTTTTTAACAAGCTTAATTTCCGGGAATATACCGTTCAGATTTCACTTCGCGACCCTGACCAAAAAGATAAATATATAGGCACAGATGAGGTCTGGGAAAAAGCCGAAAAGGCCATTATGGAAGCAGTGGAAGAAAAAGGTCTGAAAGCCGTAAAAGAAATAGGTGAAGCCGCTTTTTATGGCCCCAAGCTGGATTTTATGGTTAAGGATGCACTGGGCAGGCAGTGGCAACTGGGCACAGTGCAAGTGGATTACAATTTACCTGAGAGATTTGATTTGTACTACATAGGTGAAGACAATCAGAAACACAGACCTGTAATGATTCACAGAGCTCCGTTTGGCTCGATGGAAAGATTTGTAGGCCTTTTGATTGAGCACACAGCCGGTGATTTTCCCCTCTGGCTGGCACCTATTCAGGTAATTATCCTTCCTATCAGCGATAAATACATTAATTATTCTAAAAAAGTTTGCAGATTTTTAGAGAATTACGAAATTCGCACCTCCATTGATTTGAGCAATGAGAAGATAGGAAAGAAAATTCGTGAGGCTGAGATGAAAAAAATACCCTACATGCTGATTGTTGGAGAGAACGAAGAAAAAAACAATACGGTATCCGTCAGAAAAAGAAAACATGGTGATTTGGGTCCTCAGTCCCTGGATGATTTTGTTAAATCCATTATTTCTGAATTAAATTAAAGGAGGTAACTATTTCTGCTAAAAACAAATACAGGAAAAGGGAAAAAAAGCTGGAGTATCAGTACAGAATTAATAATGAAATTACAGCTCCACAGGTTCGATTGGTGGGTAATAATGTGACCCCCGGGATATATCCCTTGAATGAAGCACTCAAAATGGCTGAAGAGCAGGAACTTGACCTTGTTGAAATCAATGCAAAAGCCGAAGTTCCTGTATGCAAAATCATTGATTTTTCCAAGTTTATCTATGAGCTGAAGAAAAAGCAGAAGGAGATAAAAGCTAAAACCCAGAAAATTATTGTAAAAGAAATACGGTTTGGCCCCAATACAGACGACCATGATTTTAATTTTAAATTAAATCATGCCAAAAGGTTTTTATCCGATGGAGCAAAGCTCAAAGCATATGTGTTTTTCAGAGGGCGTTCCATTGATTTCAAGGATAGAGGTTTTAACCTTTTGAATCGATTTATTGAAGAATTGAGTGAATATGGTCAACCGGAAGCAGAACCCAAACTGGAAGGTAAAAGATTAATTGTTATTTTAAATCCATTAAAATCTAAAAAATAGTACTATGCCAAAGATGAAAGTAAAATCAGGCGCAAAAAAAAGATTTCATTTTACAGCCAGTGGCAAGATAAAAAGAAAAAAAGCATATCATAGCCATATTTTAACCAAAAAAGAAAAAGTCCAGAAAAAAAGACTTATTAAAAGCACACTGGTTTCAAAAGCAGATACGAAGAATATTAAAAAATGTTTGGCCCAATAAAAATATAAAACAATGCCTCGTTCAGTAAATGCAGTAGCATCTCATAGAAGAAGAAAGAAAATTTTAAAACACGCTAAAGGTTATTTCGGAAGAAGAAAGAATGTTTATACAGTTGCCAAAAATGCTGTTGAAAAAGCATGGCAATATTCTTATCGGGATAGAAGAAATAAAAAGCGTGTTTTCAGGGCTTTGTGGATTCAAAGAATTAATGCAGCCGTCAGACCTTATGGCCTTTCCTATTCCAGGTTTATACATCTTCTTAATGAAAAAGGAATTGAAATCAACCGGAAAGTTCTTGCTGATCTGGCTATGAATAATCCACAAGCATTCGAAGCCATAGTGAAAGAAGTCAAAGCCTGAGCATGTCCCGGAAAGTACCCGTTCCGGAATTTCTTAAGAAAAAAAATATTTATCATTCCTTTGCTGACCTTGATTTGTGGGAATTCCGTGATACGGTAAGTGGAGACACTATATCCCGCTATATTATAACCCGTCCGGATGCAGCAGCTATTCTTTTGTTTAATACCGACTCTCAGTCTTTTATCTTCATTCGGCAATTCCGGGCACCGGTTTTTTCGCGTGACAATCAAGGAATAATCCTCGAAATTCCTGCAGGTGTTCTGGAAAAAAATGAATCACCTGAAGACTGTATCATCAGGGAAACCCTGGAGGAAACCGGTTATCAAATAGATAATCCTTTTTATCTGGGCGAAATATATCCTTCCTGTGGTTTAATGAATGAGAGAATTCATTTATTTTATAAGGAAGTAAACTACAGTCAAAAAGTCAAATCCGGAGGTGGCCTGGATAAAGAGCATGAATATCTTGAATTGGTCGAGATTCCAAAAGCGGATATAAATTCTTATCTAAAAAACGGTAAAATAAAAGATGCCAAAGCCATGGCATCTTTACTCTATTATTTTACAATTCTGGATTCTTAATTTAAAGTGAAACGTATAGGCAGATTGATGGTAACCCTCACCGGTTTTCCTCTTTGTTTACCGGGTTTCCATTTAGGCATATTTTGAACTACCCGAATAGCTTCATTATTGATGTTAGGCGTAAGGCCTTTTAAAATTTTTATATTGGTAATGGATCCATCTTTTTCAACAACAAAAGAAACCACAACAAGACCCTGGACACCGTTATCCCGTTCCAGTTCAGGATATTTGATATTATCCCTGAGATATCTCATTCTGGCTTCATCGCCACCCGGAAATTCAGGCATTTCTTCTACGACCATAAATATCTGCTCTTCTTCAACATTCTCTTCTTCTTCGATAACAGGAGGAAGTTCTACTTTCATTTCTTCCACTTCATCCTGAGATTCAATTTCGGGTTGATCTTCCTCAATCTCAACATTATCTTCTACAACTTTAATTTCTGGAGGAGGTGGTGGTGCAGGGGGTTTTTTCTCTTGTTTTGTGACATCGATGATTTCTTCATCTTCATCAATAACAAGATTACTTTCCAGTTTTATTTCGCTTTTCTTATAGGTGGTCCATTGAAAAGCAAGTATTGTAAGAGCCAGAGAAATAATCAAACCTATACGAAAAAAAATGCCTGACATGCGGTCAACATCTGCTTTCGGGTCTTTTTTAGGCTTCATGTTCAATTTATTTTCCGGATAACATTATAAAAAATTATTGCCAAAATTATGCCGGTTGCATTAGCAACAACATCCCACCAACTCGCTTCACGGCCTACAAAAATAAACATTTGTAACAATTCAATCACAATTCCATAAAAAAATGCAATGGAAGATAAAATCAACGAATTTTTCCATACAAGTAATTTGCCTCTATAAGACTCATATTCTATGAACATTAAAACACTAAGCAGCAGGTACATAAAACTATGAACCAGCTTATCCATGGCTATGGGCAGATTCATCCATAGGGGTCGAAAATTTTCATCAGGCAAAGCTGATAAAAACAAAATAACAACTGCCCACCCTATTGAAATCTTGAAAGGTATTCTGTTAATTCTCGTCAATTATTTTCTTATATTCATCGGCTGACAATAAATTGTCAAGTTCACTCATATCCCTGATTTCAACCTTTATCATCCAGCCTTCACCATAAGGGTCTTTGTTGACAAGCTCAGGACTAGATTCGAGTGCAGGATTGACTTCAATAATTTTACCACCAACAGGCATAAATACATCGGAAACTGTCTTGACAGCTTCAATGGTACCAAAAGCTTCTTCCTGATTCAGTTCTTCACCTTCTGTTTCAATTTCAACATAAACAATATCGCCCAATTCTTTTTGTGCATAATCAGTAATACCGACAATACCTACACCA